>JAEWPN010000016.1 GCA_023399455.1 Bacillota bacterium | reverse complement strand
AAAATCCTTACGACCTTGGCTTATCCAGCCGGAAGCTTGTGGCAATCGCTTCCATCGTGGCGATGGACCCTAAGGTAATCATATTCGACGAGCCTACGATTGCTCAGGATTATTATGGAAAAGAACGAATCAAATCGGTAATCCGCAAGCTGAGAAGTGAGGGTGTCACTGTCATTACCATCATTCACGATATGGATTTTGTAGCCGATGTTTTTGAGCGTGTTATCGTGTTTGCAAAGGGAGGAGTGCTTCTCGACGGCAGTGCGAAAGAGGTTTTCGCGGATGAGACCATTTTGAAGGAGGCCTATCTGGAGCAGCCAAACGTGACCAGACTTTGCCAGAGCCTTGGCTATGAAGAGGTCTTTCTGAATACCGATGAATTTGTGGCTTATCAGCGTGAGAAACAAGGGTGAGTAAGTCAAATACCCACGGGGTATTTGACCCTCGCGGTATTCGCCAAATGCAAGCAAGCTTGCGCTTGGCTCATTGCTCGCGGGGATATAGAAATTTTTATTTTACAAAAAGAGGACGAAGAGAAAACGTTCTCTTTTTGTCATATAGGATTATAAAAAGAGAAAAGCGATGTATGGACAGATAATGCGATTTGGGTTAAACTTACAAATAGCAACCTGAAGAATAGTGAAACGGAGCAGACAGTAATGATTGTAGTTAAAATTTTAGGCATTATATTATGGATGTTTGTGCTTCCCTTTTGTATCGGACTGATTCCCTTGCGATGGATACCGAAGGAAAAGACAAATATAGGAGTGGTGTTCATCGCCGGTTATATCATCATGCTTCCGATGTGCTGGCTGGTGACGGTGCCTGCGATACTTCTTGTGAAATATGACAGCTTTCTTGTCATGGTACGCTTTTTTACCATTGGCATGGCGATTGCGGCAGCAGCAGGAGTAGCCCTAAGTGCATGGGCGATTAAGAAGAAACGGTGGGTGTCTTTAAAACCGGAATTTCGGTGGACTGACGTTTCAATAGAAGAGAAAATAGAATGGGTTTTGTTTTTGGTGCTCATCGCCTTCCAGCTCTATAAAGCCTTCACTCTCACCTCATTTGACGGAGACGATGCGGAATATGTGGCGCAGTCACTTGTGACCCAGCAGAGCAATACGATGTATCTGATCATGCCGTATACAGGCGGGACAACCTCCTTGGACATAAGGCATTCTCTGGCGGTGCTGCCTATATGGATCGCATATGTGGGAAGAATGACGGGAATCCATACGACTATATTGGCGCATAGCGTCATTCCTTTTGTGTTCATTCCGCTGACCTATGTGGTTTACTTTGAGATCGGCAAACAGCTTTTGCGTAAGAAAAAAGAGTTCCTGCCAGCATTTATGGTGTTTATGGCTTTATTGCAAATATTCGGAAATGTGTCTATTTATACCAACGAGACCTTTTTTCTGACAAGGACATGGCAGGGAAAATCTCTGGCGGCAAATTTCGTTCTTCCTCTCATCGTATGTCTGCTGCTGTGGATATTCGATAAGGAGAATGAGCATAAGACATCCGGGGAGGAACGCTTAGGAGAAAAGGAAAGCACTTTTGGCCTATGGCTCCTCTTATGGCTTACAAATATGACTGCGGGGGTATGTACCTCCATGGTGGTATTCCTCGGAGCGGTGATGGTAGCGGTTATTGCGTTCTGGATGATGATAGCGGAGCGGAAATTCAGCGTGCTCGTTAAGGCGGGGATCGTATGCATACCCAATGTTGCCTATATGATACTGTATTTGCTTTTGCACGTTTAAGAATATAATAGGAGAATTTTTGGCATGTATGGAATTTTTATGGAGAGTGTGGTAATTTTTAAAAATTATGCGGGAAGCCGTCTGACGATTGTTTTGTTTTTGCTGTCGTTAGCTTTTCTGCTTTTTGCGGAAAAGAATAAAAGACGGAGGGCTATCTTCGTGTATACGCCGCTTACATTGCTGTTTCTATTTTTCTTCCCTATTTTCCGAAAGGTGTTCGTTCGGCTGATGAGCGGAGAAGGGGATACTTATTACAGGGTACTATGGCTCATTCCTATGGGCGTTATTATCGCGTATGCGGGAGTGAAGCTGGCCGCTCTGTTATATGATAAATTGAAAGGAAAAATATCTTCTGGTCAGTGTAACTGGATGAAGCGGGCAGTGCTTGCTTCTCTGGCAATAGCAATCGCCCTTTGCGGAAAATATGTGTACGCCAGTCAGTATATGTCTAAGGCGGAGAATCTTTATCATCTTCCTCAGACGGTGATCGATATTTGCGATCTGATAGCTCCCGGGGAAGGCGAGGAGAGGATCTGGTCGGTTTTTCCGACGGATTTGGTCTATTTCGTGAGACAATACGATACGAATATACAGATGCTTTACGGGCGGGAAATGGTAGAACCGAAATGGCAGTACGCGGAGCCGGTGCATACGATTATGAACAATCCGACGATTATCGACATCGAGGAGCTGTTAAAGCTGACGAGGGAAAGATATTGCACGTACATCGTTCTTCCCAACAACAAGGACGTGACGGAGGCCCCTGAGAATTTCGGACTGGAGCTTCTGGATACGATAGACGGCTATCCGGTTTATTTCGATCCGGTAGCGGCGGCAAGCGTGAATAATTAGGCGGGTGTGGAAATGTTATTTAACTCATATGAATTTGTATTTGCTTTTCTGCCGGTGTGCCTTCTTGTTTATTATCTGTTGGCGAAAAGGAGCGGAAACAGAGGCACGAAATTATGGCTGATAGCAATATCCCTATGGTTTTATGGAAGCTTTCGGGCAGGATATCTGCTGATTCTCATAGCCAGTATACTATTTAATTACGGGGCAGTTCTTGGAATGAGCCGGGTGAAAGAAAGTATTTCCTTCTGCAGAAAAGGGATACTGGCAGCGGGGATCCTTGGCAATCTGGGGCTACTCTCTTATTTTAAATATGTTAATTTCTTTATCGAAAATATAAATGCATTCGGAGGTGATCTGCCTCTTTTACAAGCAGCACTTCCTATTGGAATCAGCTTTTTCACTTTTTCGCAGATTTCTTTTTTGGTGGATAACTATAGGGGAGAAATAAAGTCCTGTGGGTTTATGGACTATGTTCTATATATTTCTTATTTTCCTAAGCTGGTGGAGGGACCTATCGTTTCCCATGCCCAGATGCTGTCGGAATTCGAAAAAATCGGGAAAATCGGCTTCAATGCGGAACGTTTCATGCGAGGACTTTGTCTGTTTATTTTCGGTATGTTAAAAAAGGTAATACTTGCGGACACTTTCGGGGGCGCTGTAGACTACGGGTATTCCAACTTGGGAAGCATGCACGGTACTGATGCCGCGCTTTTGGTAATTTTTTATGCGCTTCAGCTTTATTTTGATTTCAGCGGATATATAGATATGGCGATAGGAATCAGCCGAATGTTCCATATCGATCTCCCGATAAATTTTAATTCGCCGTATAAAGCGCAAAATATTGTGGATTTTTGGAAGCGGTGGCATATTACTTTGAATCGCTTTTTCACGAAATATGTTTATATCCCTCTGGGCGGAAACCGACAGGGCTCATGGCGGATGTACCGTAATCTTTTGATCGTATTTCTGCTTAGCGGCCTGTGGCACGGGTCGGGAATGGGTATAAACAATTCATGGAAATTCATTTTGTGGGGAATGCTTCACGGGGTGCTGTACGTATTTACCCGGATGTGGCAGAGAAGAATATCGAAACCGAAAGAGGGAAGTGCTGCACAAAACTTGAAGGCATCGGTCCTTCGCGGGATAAAGGTGCTGTTTACCTTTGGCTATGTCAGTATAGCGTGGGTATATTTCAGGGCGGAAAGCGTAGCACAGGGAAATGAGCTTCTGCGGTTGGTAATAAAGGGTGGTCTTGTTCGCGTTAATAAAGACCTTGCCGAATATTTTAATCTGGATGAGTTCTGGTATATCCTAAAGGTGCTAAATCTGGATGGCTGGGTATACGGTCATTATATTATGATGTTCGCCATTACGGCTTTTTCCCTTTTGCTTGTGTTTTTTGGCCCAAATGCGATGGAGATTTCCGGGAAAATAAAGCCTAAGGCCTGGTCGGCGGTGATAATGGCAGGGCTGTTTTTATGGTGTATCCTGGCATTTTCCAATGTCAGCAGTTTCCTTTATTTTAATTTTTAACAAGAACGATCTTACATAACGGTATGCGTCTCTGGGAGATTGAGGAATAGAAGAGAATGAAACAATATAAAAAGTGGCTATTAATATTTATTGTAATGTTTGCGGCGGCAGCGGCGGCAGTAATACTCCTTGTGGTATATGTAGACCCGTTTTTTCAATATCATGAACCGCTGGAGGATTTTCCTTACGTTGTGGACAATCAGATCAATCAGAATCCGGGAATGGCAAAGCACATGGATTACGACAGCGTGATTCTCGGTTCTTCCATGACGGTAAACTTTAATACAAACTGGTTTCAGGAGCTGATGGGGCTTAAGACCTTGAAGCTCAGTTACAGCGGCGCGTTTCCCAGGGATGAGGCGAACATCATGGACATCGTGTTTAAAAGCGGCCATGAAGTCAAGGCGGCCTTTTTGGGAATTGATGTGATTACCTATACCGGAGGCGTGGAGGAGACTAAGTATCCGATTCCAAAATATTTGTACGATGATAATGTATGGAACGATATATCCTATGTGCTGAATAAGGATGTGCTTCTGGAATATATTCTAAGACCCCTTGCAGATCCGGACAAGACGGATTTGGCTACCGTTTATGCAAGCTGGTGGACGGAGGAATATTACAATAAGCAATGGGTAATGCATAACTATGAGCAGCCGGAGCCGGTGGAGGAGGAGGCAGATCCTGAGAATTACGTAAACAATGTAACGGTGAATTTGGATGCGAATATTTGCCCTTATATAGAGGCGAATCCGGATACGGAGTTTTATATTTTTTATCCTCCTTACAGCATCTTGTTCTGGAACGATGTCTTGAGGGAAAATCATATGGAGGCTACCATGAGAGAATATGAGTACTTGACGGAATGCCTGCTCGAATATGATAATGTCAGAGTATTTTTCTTTCCCAGTCAGGAGTGGATTGTAAGTGATTTGGACAATTACGCGGATTACAGCCATTATCATCCGGACATCAACCGTTATATGACAGAATGCTTCGCTTCGGGTGAGTGTGAGGTAACAAAAGAGAATCTCCACGCGGAGCTTACTAAGATGAGGGATATTGTAAAGACTTATGATTTTGAAGAATTGTTTTCAGTAGAATACTGATTTTAGCTTATAGGATTAGAGAGTTGATGCGGACTTGTGCATTTTTTCAAAATGGGAACGACAAAATTGAACTGTCGTTCCCGTTTTGTTGGTTCCCATATTTTACTTGGAAGAAGTGTGACCGGTATTTATAACCTCAGCCAGCCTGTCGGCGAGAGCATTTCTTCCGGCGTCGTTCAAATGGATATAGTCGGTCATATAATCCCTGTAATTATCTTCGTTTATCGTGCCGTAATAGTTGTCGATGATGGATACGCCACAGGAAATTGCTACATCCACTTCCTTCACCAGATAATGGGGAAGAGCGCCGTTCCCAAGGTCCACGGTGCCTCCGTTCTGGTAATTGCCGTTCTCATCGATGCACTGCGCAAAAGTATGAGACATGACGAAGATGCGAATATAGGGGTATGCTTCCTGAATTGTCTCGATAGCACTTCGAAGGCCTCCGGTATAAGTACTGATTTCATAAGGGTCGTTAGGATTATCGGAAGGGACTTTTTCCAGATAGTCGATAGCGTCATACATGATGACAATAGTGTCTATCATATCATAATCTATAGATTCCAGAGTGGCTGCGGCCTGCGCATATCTTTCGTCCTGCTCCCCTGCCGACACGGACTTGAGAGCGGTGAAATCCTTGCTTGCAATGCTTTTGGCAACGTATGGAAGATTGAAGTTATCCCTTGGGTACCCTTCGTTATAAGCAGAATATTTCGCTCCGATACCGGAATCGGGAAATCCGCCGTTGTATACGGTGGATTCTGTTTTTTGTGCTAAAAGAGAAGTAAAGCTGTTTTCCCCCATTTCGTCGGTAAGAGGATTGCCGCCCAGACAGAGAATGGTGTTCACGCCATCGTCCGTTCTTCCCTCCAGATTGGTATCGCTTAAGGGAATGATGGTATCCAGTGCTTCGATATCATAGCCTTCTGCCAGATTGTTCGGGTCGTAATCGGACTGGGTCCCGATGTTCCAGATGACGAGCTTTATGATGGCAATCGCCGCAATGATAAGAATTGCGCCGAGAATTATATAGTGCCAGTTCAAAGATAATTTCTTGTTTTCATTTTCCATAACGATTCCTCCTATGAATGTATATTGTACTATTATTTATTTCAAAAATCCATACGAAATATGAGCCGGATAAAATTTTAAGATTTATTTTATCCGGCTCATATTCCTTCTCTTTCTTCTTCGTAATCCTTGATTTTGTCAGCAGCGCTGACTGTTAAGCTCTTTATACCACTTGCTGTACTTATACATGCGATAGGTGGTGCTGAGCTCCTTTAGCTGTTCCTTATCGGCACATTGCTCTTTGAAAGCATTTCTTTGTGCCATGTCCATACTGACGTAATCCATGTATGGAATACGGAGCTCAATAATGGCTCCTCCGCATTTCGGACATGTCATCTTGTGACCATTTAACATGTGAACCCGATGACAAGGTTTGCAATAGTGCATGTACATCATGAAAAAAATCCCCTTTTCCAATAACATAATATAACTAAGCCTGTTTTTAATTGTGTCAGTTATGACGAAAAAAGTCAATAACTTAATTAAGTAATTCATCGACAAAATTAGAAAAAATACTAATTTAATCATACAATTGGCCAAAATTATGTAAATCATGAAAATAGTATG
>JAEWPN010000009.1 GCA_023399455.1 Bacillota bacterium | reverse complement strand
CAGAGAATCAAACAAAAACTATCTTGGATGAGCCCGGTTGAATACAGGCTTAGCCGAGTGGCATAGAAATAGCGAAGCAGTAAAATTACTACTTCGCTATAAAGTCTAACTTAGTGGGGTCACATCAATAGTTGGCCTCATTTTTAGTATTAATCCATTACATACGGCATCAATGCGATATGACGTGCTCTCTTGATTGCTACGGTAAGAGCTCTCTGATGCTTTGCGCAATTTCCTGTGATTCTTCTGGGGAGGATTTTTCCTCTCTCAGATACATATCTTTTTAATTTATTTACATCTTTATAATCGATAACATTGTCTTTGCCGCAAAATACGCAAACTTTTTTTCTTCTGCGCATGCCGCCTTTTCTTCTCATCGGAGAATCAGACCTCTCTGCTTTATTATAAGCCATAATAGTGCCTCCTATCTCATACTCACTTATCAGTTATGAACTCCGTATTAAAGTAAATACCGAGTCCTCATTTTTTAATTAAATGGAAGCTCTTCATCTATTCCATCGGGAATATTCATGAAGCCGTCCCCTGCCGCCATGGGCTCGGCTCTTCCGCCACCGGAAAAGTTACTGTTACCGGCAAAACCCCCGTCTGCACCGGCACTGTTCTTACTCTCCGCAAATTCCTGATCTTCGACAACAACATCCGTCGTATACACCTTTACGCCATCCTTATTCGTATAGCTTCCCGTCTGGATACGTCCGGTAATCGCTATCTTTGTTCCCTTCCGGAAATATTTCTCCGCGAATTCTCCGGCTTTGCCGAATGCTACGCAACCGATAAAGTCTGCACTGGCATCGTCATTGTTTCTTCCGAATCTGCGGTCTACAGCAAGTGTATATCTGGCAATTGCCATCGGGCTTTCCCCTTGTGAATATCTCACTTCGGGGTCCCTCGTTAAACGTCCCATAAGTATTACTTTATTCATACGTTCTCCTGTTCTCTCTTATGCCTCGTCCTGTCTGACGCATAAATATCTGATTACATTGTCCATGATACGAATTCTGTTTTCGATTTCCAGCGGAACAGTGCTCTCAGCATCAAAGTGAATGAAGTAGTAGTAGGCTTCTTTCATTTTCTGAACTTCGTAAGCTAATCTCTTCTTACCCCATTCATCCACGTTCGTAACCTGTCCACCGAATCTTTCAACAAGAGCTTTGCATTTATCAAGAACTGCTACTCTTTCTTCATCTTCGATTTTTGCACTGACAACAACGGCTAATTCATATTTGTTCATGTGCGTTACCTCCTTTTGGTCTCTGGCCCTCATTCTAAGATGAGAGCAAGGAATTTAAAATATATCACGAGTTACTATGATACCATACAAACCCATTATTTTCAAGGCTTTTGTTTAATTTCTTTGATATTTTTCTCAAGCACTCTGCGCGCTATCATAATTTGATGACCGCAGCCTGCGCATTTCAATCGAAAGTCCGCTCCTATCCGCAGAACCTCCCATTCCTTGCTTCCGCAGGGATGCTGCTTTTTCAATCTCAGAACATCTCCAACCTGAATATCCATACAAACCACCCTCACAGTCTTATTACAGCACCTTTAGAACATCGCCGATGCTGCCCTGCACGATTAAATCCGCCACATTATCCCTCATAGTCGGCGTCTTGTTGATGAGCACGAGCTTATTTCCCTTATAACCGTCAATCATTCCTGCGGCCGGGTATACCGCAAGCGAGGTACCTCCGATAATGAGAACCTCCGCATTTCTTATATAATCCATGGCCTGCGCCATTATCTGTGAATCCAGGCCCTCTTCATAGAGAACTACATCCGGCTTAATGGGACCGCCGCATTCATCGCAGCGGGGCACTTCCACGGAATGCAGAATATGCTCTGCGGTGAAAAGCTTTCCGCAGCCCTCACAGTAATTCCTAAGCACCGAGCCATGAAGTTCAAGTACCTTCTTACTTCCTGCCGCCTGATGCAAACCATCTATGTTCTGCGTAATGACTGCCTTTAACTTTCCAGCCTTTTCCCACTGGGCAAGCTTTAAATGAGCTGCGTTAGGCTTTGCCGTAAGGCATAGCATCTTGTCTCTGTAAAAACGATAAAATTCCTCCGGCTTTCTTCTATAAAAGGTATGGCTCAAGATCGTTTCAGGAGGATAATCATATTTCTGATTATAAAGACCGTCCACGCTTCGAAAATCCGGTATACCGCTTTCCGTCGACACTCCGGCACCGCCAAAGAATACGATGTTGTCACTGCCATCTATTATTTTCTTTAGTTTCTCTATTCCGTCCATGCCATCCTCCCCGATTTATCTTCCTTATACTATACACCATTTTAGGACGGTTAGGAACCTTTGTAAAAAATTTTTTACCCAGGCTTTACAAACTCTTGATAGAACTTCTCCTCTATATGACATAAACTGTCCATAGCCCATTATCTTTTTACGACCTTGGAATACACGGCTTATACAGAGAATAAGAAAGGCATGGTTGCTTATATGAAACGTAAAGACCACACTTTGAAAATACAATTTTTTAAGAATCTCTCCTTAATCTTTGTCCTACCCTTTCTTCTATTATTATCTGTTATCACTCTTTATACCTACCATACGGTAAAAGAGGAGACCGAGCACAAGAGCACTATTTATGCTTCCATGCTCAGCAATCAAATGCGGACGGAAATTGACAAATATACTGCTATTGTGGAAACCGCAGCTATGCAGGAGAGCGTAAAAAGCATGGACTATACACAGGCGGAGCCCTATCTGCAAGCTTTACTTGCAGTGGAGGGGTCTGATGTCTGGTCCCACTTCCTGATCGCCAACCAATATGGCACCGAGCAGGTACATACCGAAGGAAAAGATGGTCATGGTTATTCTATCCGCACGCAGGAAGCCTTTGCCATGCCCTGGAAAGAGGAAAAAACCTATGTGAGTGAGCCTGCTATCTCTGTCAGCACCGGCAGGGCTGTTCTCGGAATCAGCACTCCCATATACCGGAACGACAAAAAGGTAGGGGTGCTCATCGGTTACCTCCGTCTGGAATGTATCTCCGATATATTGAACAACTATCAGTTCACAGACAACGGTTATGTCTTCATGCTCAATTCCGATGGCACCGTCTCTGCCCATCCGGATCAATCCTTGGTATTGAATACCCGTTTTGGAGTTCCTGATGAAAGTGATACCGAAGCTATGGCGGCTTATGCCCAGATCCCTGACGACCTTAAGAGAGTTTATCTTTCTATGACCCAGGGAGAAAATGGCAGTGTCATCGCCAAAAGCGATAATACCAGCTTTCTCTATTCTTATTATCCATTGGGAGTAAGAGGCATATCCATATGCATCGTCTCTCCGCTGTCGGAATCCTTTGTACTGGTATATGGACTGATCAAAACTATGATCATAAGTATGCTTCTCATATGCCTGACGGGAGGCCTGGGTACCATCATGATGTCTCAGAGAATTTCTTCTCTCTTCCGCTGGATCGCGGAACAAACATCATTGTTGTCCTCCGGGGTTACCAATCTGCGTGAGAAAAAGCTTCCTTATAAGAATACAAAAGAAATAAAAGCCCTGAAATCCTCCATGTTTACCCTTGCCTCCGGCTTAGAGCACGTACTATCCGGGCTGGATGCCAGGTCCCGTGATTTAACCCTTACCGTAAGTGAGGTATCGGAACACATCGCTTCCTCCGACGCGAATATCGACCATATATCCTCTCATCTGCAGCAAATTGCCGCGGGTACGCAAGAGGCCTCCGAAGCCACCGATATGCTGAAAAGCAGTTCTTCGAAAAATTTAAGCTTTGCCACAGCAATCGCGGATTTTTCCAAAGAGGGAAAAACCTATACTCTCGATATGATGCAGAAGGCGGAAGGGCTGGAAAAAAATGCAATACATGGAAAGACCTCCGCTATGGAGGTGCTGACATCCATGAGAGAAAATCTTAAGCTTTCCATGGAGGAAAGCGGCAAAGCCGCCATGATCGGCAAATTGACCGATGAAATCCTGGATATATCCAAGCGGACAAACCTCTTATCCTTAAACGCCTCCATTGAAGCGGCAAGAGCCGGCTCATCCAGCCACGGTTTTTCCGTAGTTGCCTCTGAAATCCGCTCCCTTGCGGAAAGCAGCAAGAATGCTGCAGGAAAGATTCAGGATATCAGCGAAGTCGTAACGGCAGCCGTAGAAAAGCTGGCTCTGGATGCTAATAATATTTTGTCCTTTATTGACACATCTGTTATCAATGATTATGTCTTTTTTACGGATATTGCCAATAACTACTATGCGGACGCTACCGAGATTTCCCGAATGATGGAACGTTTCTCGGAGCATGCGGAACAGCTGCGGGTTTCCTTTGCGCTCATGGACAACAATATTTCTCATATCTTTGATACCATGAATGAAAGCAGCGGAAATATTACAGGAAT
>JAEWPN010000006.1 GCA_023399455.1 Bacillota bacterium | reverse complement strand
TATATTATGGCGGATGGCTCGGAATATTCCTCGGATATAGCGAAGGAAGCGGTGAACATATTGGAAAACAAGTACAATGTGCGCGGTGAAGGTCAGATTCTGGTACAGAGCTTTACGGATGTAAGTGCGCAGTTCGACAGCATTCTAAGCATCATAACCTTATTTATTTCTTTTGTGGCGGCAATTTCACTTCTCGTAGGCGGTATCGGAGTCATGAATATCATGTTGGTATCCGTAACAGAACGTACGAGAGAAATCGGTATAAGAAAAGCCCTGGGTGCGAGAACAGGTTCCATTCTTTTGCAATTTTTGGCAGAAGCGGGAATTATCACGCTAATGGGAGGTTTGATCGGTATCATGTTAGGAATACTTGGAGCGAACGTGGTTTGCGCGATTGCCGGAGTAACAGCGAGAACTCAGGTATCCACGATTCTGGGCGCGACCATATTTTCCTCGGCGGTCGGTCTTTTCTTCGGAATCTACCCGGCGAGAAAAGCAGCGAAGTTAAGCCCTATAGAAGCGCTGCGCCACGAATAACTGAGAACGGATAAGGGCTTGCACTTTAAGAGATTTTGGGTATAATAAAATAATGAATGGTAAGACACCTGCCATAGCGGGTGTCTTTTTGAATAACAGGAAGGTGCAGGGGTATTTAGATGAAAGTGGATTCGTTCAGTGCGAAGGAGACCTTTGCTCTTGGGCAGCAGATAGGAGAAACGGCGAAGCCGGGAGAGATTTATACCTTGATTGGCGATTTGGGGGTAGGCAAGACCGTTTTCACCCAAGGAGTCGCAAAGGGACTGGGGATACAAGAGTCTGTAAACAGTCCGACTTTTACTATTTTGCAGGTATATGAAGAAGGCAGGCTTCCCTTTTATCATTTCGACGTTTATCGTATCGGCGATGTGGAAGAAATGGATGAAATCGGCTATGAGGATTATTTTTACGGCGACGGCATATGTTTTATAGAATGGGCGAACCTTATTGATGAGATATTGCCGGAGCGCTATAAAGAGATTACGATATGTAAAGATTTACAGAAAGGCCTGGATTATCGCTTGATTACAATAGAAGAAAAAGAAAGAAGCGTACAATGAAAATATTAGCTTTGGACAGTTCGGGGTTGGTGGCCTCCGTCGCAATAGTGGAGGACGATGACCTGATTGCGGAATATGACATTCAATACAAAAAGACTCATTCACAAACGCTTTTGCCAATGCTGGATGAAATTAAAAAAATGATAGATTTGGATATGTCTTCTCTGGATGCGGTGGCTCTTGCCGCAGGACCAGGTTCCTTTACCGGACTTAGAATCGGTTCGGCTACGGCCAAGGGTCTTGGGCTCGCTCTTGGAATACCGATTATCGAGATTCCTACCTTAGAGGGTCTGGCGTACAATCTGTATGGAACAAGAGAATATATCTGTCCGATTATGGATGCCAGAAGGGGGCAGGTATATACGGGAGTTTATGAATTTGTAAAAAACGAAGATTTGGATAAAGACGGGTATCGGTTGGAAGAGGTGGAGCCTCAATGTGCGGTGGGAATTGAGGAGATTGCCGAAAGATTGAATCATTTTGGAAGGGAAATCATATTTTTGGGAGACGGCGTGCCCGTATTCAGAGAAAGGCTTAAGCTCCATATGAAGGTTCCTTATCACTTCGCACCTGCCCATTTAAACAGGCAGCGGGCGGCGTCAGTAGCGGCGCTTGGCGGCATTTATTATAAAGCCGGTAAAAGCGTGGACCCCAAGGATCATGCTCCTATCTATCTTCGCCTATCTCAGGCTGAGAGGGAACGAAGTGAAAAAGCAAATAAAAATGAAAATTGTAAATTGTGAATAAGTAAGAGGGGTTCCCGGATTGATTACAGTAAGACGAATGGAAGAAAAAGATACACTCCGCGCGGAGGAATTGGAAAAGGATAACTTTTCCGAGCCATGGTCGCAAAAGTCTTTTTTGGAGACGATACATTTGAACTATGCTTATTATTTTGTGGCTGAGGAGAATGAATCGATCATAGGAATGTGCGGACTTAAGAATATCGCGGGAGAAGGAGAAATTACCAATGTGGTGGTGGATAAAAGCCGAAGGAAACAAGGAATAGCTGAAATGCTGCTGGGGAAAGCGCTAGATGAGGGCGTAAGGCATGGTATCGAAGCGTTTACATTGGAGGTCAGGGCAGGAAATGAGCCTGCCATTCGCTTGTATAAGAAGTTTGGCTTTGAAAGCGAAGGCATCCGAAAAAATTTTTACGAAAAACCGAAAGAAGATGCCGTGATCATGTGGAAAAGATAGGAAAAGTGCGAAACAATTACCACTGTTTTTGCTCTATGGATTCATGTATAATTACAGATATAGAACGATGGATTTAGTACATCTTGGGAGGATGAGACTATGCGTAAATATCTGGATGAAAAAAAGACGGAGCTTTCGGCCGTTATTTGTAATCATTGTAAAAAAGAATTATTGGTAGAAAATGGAATTTTAAAAGAAGGCTGTCTGGAAATCAACACTTCTTTTGGATATTTCAGCAAAAAGGACGGGCAAAATCACAGCTTCGATTTGTGCGAAGACTGTTACGATGCGATGATTGCCAAGTTCAGAATACCGGTGGACAGTACAGATATTAAAGAATTTTTATGAGGGTTTCATGAGTGCCTTGCACTCATTACTCATTAATCGTACTGTCTGGAAAACCGTTGCTCCGATTCTGAACGAGGTGTCAGGATAGGAGTTTTCATGTTAGATGTTTGTTTGTTAGGAACAGGAGGAATGATGCCGCTTCCTCATAGATGGCTGACTTCCTTAATGGTAAGGTATAATGGAAAGAGTATATTGATTGATTGCGGGGAAGGAACACAGATTGCTATGAAGGAAAAGGGCTGGAGCCCGAAGCCTATCGACATTATCTGTTTTACCCACTATCATGCGGATCATATCAGCGGACTGCCGGGAATGCTTCTCACTATGGGAAATGCGGAGCGGACAGAGCCGCTTCTTTTAGTGGGGCCGAAAGGATTGACCCGCGTAGTGTCTGCGCTGCGGGTAATTGCTCCGGAACTGCCCTTTGAAATAGAATGTATGGAGCTGGCGGAGCCGGAACAGCGCATCGATCTGGATGGCTTTCGGATAGAAGCTTTTCGTGTCAATCACAATGTGATATGCTATGGATACAGCATTGTAATCGATCGTATCGGAAAGTTTCAGCTGGAAAAAGCGATGGGACTTAACATAGACAGAAGGTATTGGAATCGTCTGCAAAAAGGAGAATGCGTGGAAGTGGAGGGACAAACATATACTCCCGATATGGTATTGGGCGGTGCAAGAAAGGGACTTAAGGTAACTTATTGTACGGATACCAGACCTACAGAAAGTATCGTTCGAAATGCGGTGGGGGCTGACCTTTTTATCTGCGAAGGGATGTACGGAGAACCGGATAAAAAAGAAAAGGCGAAAGAATATAAGCACATGACCTTTTATGAAGCAGCCGAACTGGCTAAGGAAGCAAATGTACAGCAAATGTGGCTGACTCATTACAGCCCGTCTCTTGTGCGCGCGGAGGAATTCATGGATGCCGTAAGAGAGATTTTTCCGAGGGCTGTCGCAGGCAAGGATGGCAAAACTATAGAGCTTATGTTCGAAGAGGATTAGGGCATGAGTGAAGGAGGTACGCATGGGAAAGCTTGCTAATAGAAGCAACAATGGACAAAAAAGCATAGGTAAGACGATAATAATAGGAATTATTCTAGTGGCTCTTCTGGCGGGCTTTTATTATTATATGTCTGCCAAGACGGAGGGGGAGAAGGAGAAGGAAGGTAATAAAGTTACGAAGACCGGGCAGATACTTCAATACGATTTCGACAGGAAATATCCGCTGTCGCCCAAAGAGGTAGTGAAATATTACAGCGAGATTACTCAGTGTTTTTATAATGAAGAGATTTCGGAAGAAGATGTTTATGCACTGGCTATGCAGATTCAAAAGCTCTATGATGAGGAGTTGATAGGAAATCAGACGGAAGAAGAGTACATAGAAAAGCTGAAAAGTGAAATTGCGTCCATGAAGGAAAACGAGTTTGTCATTTCCAGCTACTCCATCTCTTCGAGTACAAATGTGGAATACTATACCGATGGCGGCTATGAATGGGCCAGTTTGTACTGCGTGTACGGTATTCGGAAGGGAACGGCCGTAATGAACACTAATGAGAAGTTTCTGCTTCGAAAGGATGAAGCGGGTCGCTGGAAAATATATGGCTGGACATTGGCCGATAATTGATGAAAAAGGATACGGTTTTAAAGATGAGCAATAGAATAAAAGGCGATAAAGATATATTAATTCTGGCAATCGAAAGCTCCTGCGATGAAACGGCGGCTTCCGTTGTAAAAAATGGCAGGGAAGTTCTCTCCAACGTTATTTATTCCCAGATAGCGCTTCACACGGTGTACGGCGGAGTCGTGCCCGAGATTGCGTCGCGCAAGCACATCGAGAAAATCAACCAGGTGATCGAACAGGCACTTTCTGAGTCAGGAGCAGAACTGACGGATATAGATGCGATAGCCGTTACGTATGGGCCGGGGCTTGTAGGTGCGCTTCTGGTAGGAGTGTCGGCGGCAAAAGCCATCAGCTTCGCCTCAGGAATCCCGTTAATAGGAGTACATCATATTGAGGGTCATATCAGTGCGAACTTCATTGAAAATAAAGAGTTAGAACCGCCTTTTATCTGCCTGGTCGTATCCGGCGGGCATTCCCATCTGGTAGTCGTGAAGTCTTATGGCGAATATGAAATCATAGGGCGCACGAGAGATGATGCCGCAGGAGAAGCCTTCGATAAAGTGGCCCGCGCCATAGGTCTTGGATACCCGGGCGGGCCCAAAATTGACAAGGCTGCAAGGGAAGGCAATCCGGAAGCGATTCGTTTTCCCCGTGCCAAGGTAGAAGGGGCGGAGTACGATTTCAGTTTCAGTGGATTAAAGTCTGCGGTATTGAACTATCTGAATTCCTGCGAAATGAAGGAAGTTGAGGTGAATGTACCGGATGTGGCGGCTTCCTTCCAGAAAGCGGTCATAGACGTGCTGGTAGAGCATTCCCTTGCTGCAGTCAAGGAGTATGGATATGATAAATTTGCCATCGCTGGCGGAGTGGCATCCAACAGCGCTCTCAGAGGAGCGTTGGAGAAGGAATGTGAAAAAAGAGGAATTGCATTCTACTCCCCTTCTCCTATATTCTGTACGGATAATGCGGCAATGATAGGTGTGGCTGGTTATTATGATTATATAAGCGGAATCAGGCACGGCTATGATTTGAACGCGGTACCTAACCTGAAATTGGGTGAGAGGATTTAACGAGAGGGATTAAAATTGAAGACGAAGTGTGCAGCAGTCGTATTATCGGCGGGGCAGGGTAAGCGAATGAACAGCGACGTACCGAAACAATATCTTTTTATCAAGGATAAGCCGGTACTTTATTATTCCCTGAAGGTATTTCAGGAGAGCTTCATAGATGAAATCATACTGGTAACGGCAGAAAGCGATATCGAATATTGTAAAAAAGAAATTGTTGAAAAATACGGTTTCGATAAGGTTTCCCGCATAACAGCAGGCGGCAGGGAAAGGTACCATTCCGTCTTTGCCGGAATAGAAGCAGCAGCTGAATGCAGTTATATTTTCATCCACGACGGAGCCAGACCTTTTGTAACGGCAGAAATTTTAGAGCGCGCTTACGCAAGCGTTATTGAATATGACGCATGTGTCATAGGCATGCCTTCCAAGGATACCGTTAAATTAATGGATGAAAACGGCTTTGCCTCTACGACACCGAAACGGGATTTAGTATGGACGGTGCAGACGCCGCAAGTGTTTTCTTTTCCTTTAATAAAAGAAGCCTACAGCATTTTGATTCGGGACGAGAAGCGCCTTCTGGCAGAGGGAATGCTGATCACAGATGATGCGATGGTTATGGAGACTTTTACCGATACAAAGGTGAAGCTTGTGGAAGGCAGCTACGAAAATATAAAAATCACAACTCCTGAGGACTTAAAAATAGCGGAAGCTTTTTTGGATAAAGCCGATAAATAGCGCCCTAAAGACGAGAACGGAAAATCTTTTGAGAAAAGTTGAGAAAAGTTGTTGACACAGCACTCCTTTTTTGCTAGAATAATTTTTGCGCTGCTGAGCGGTGCACGAACATGGAGAGGTATCGAAGTGGTCATAACGAGGCGGTCTTGAAAACCGTTTGTCCGAAAGGGCGCGTGGGTTCGAATCCCACCCTCTCCGCTGGAGATACCTTCTCCGCCGAACATGTTGTCAATAAGCCGATAACATTATAAACAGCATTAAGAAGCAAGAGAGAATCAATCTTCATCTTATGCAACATCAGCTTTTATTTGGAGAAGTACCCAAGATGGCTGAAGGGACACCCCTGGAAAGGGTGCAGGTCGTTAATAGCGGCGCGAGGGTTCAAATCCCTCCTTCTCCGTACCGTGTTTGCTATTTATACGGTTGGTAATTTTTCAAAAAATTGCCTGATATGAACCTTGACAAATAAACAGTAATGCAACCCTGAAAATTCTTAAATGAGAGCATGCCCCGGAAGGGGAACATGCAGTATCATGAATGAAAATTCAGAGAACGGCATCCGAAAGGATGCAACCTAAAA
>JAEWPN010000060.1 GCA_023399455.1 Bacillota bacterium | reverse complement strand
TTCCCACGGGGCTTGTTTCGGTGACTCTATTCGAAGTATTGTCCTTTTATTTTTCAAAAAAAAGACAGATTGGTACTTTAGGAGAAGTTATATTTTTTAAAAATTACATTTTACGGAAACTCAAGATAATACTCCAATTTATAAATGCTGCGTATTACTCGTGTTACTGTTCACTCCGTTCTCAGGAATGTCCGGCAAATGGACTTTTTACAAACTTTTACGGGCAATCGAAGCCGAATCAAAAGAACGACTGTGCCTATGAAAATATTTAGAAGTTCTTTCTTTGAATCGCCAAGCCATAACAAAAAACAAAACTGTTTGAGCGCAGCGAGTTTTTTGTTTTCTGTTATGTTTGGCTTGACGATTCAGAGAATTAGAACTTCTTATATATTTGAATTCGAAGCAGGAGTCTTTTGATTCGACTTCCATTGCCTTCGATATCTGAAAAAAGTCCATTTGTAGGCCCGTTGCTGTGAGGAGTGAACAGTAACTATAAATGCTACGTATTACTCGAATTCATACACGCTCCAAAGAGATTTCCGACCTACCATCCGATAGCCCTCAAGCTCCGGATTGCTTCGAAGAATCAAATCAAGGCTTTCCTCCTTAGTCTCTCCGTCCGCCGCATATACGATCAGCTTATGGCTGCCGCATACAATATCGTCGGTAAGCTCTTCCTGATTATTCTCACTCATGAAATATGCCCTTTCATATTCCATCAGTTCATTGGAGCACCACCAGACATGATAAGGAGTCGCAGCATTATATAAAATCACTACCGGAACATCGGCATTTCCCTTGGCGTATTCCACCCTGTCCCCATCTTCTTCATAGAGGAACAGCACTTTGCCTGTTATGAGTTCATGAACATCCTGTGCCAAAAACAAAAGAAAAATAAGTGCAATGCCGGCCCTCCTAAGTCTCTCGTTAATGAACAGCGCACGGAAAATTCTGCCGGATAACGTATATAACGCTACAATGATTAACAGCATCCATATCCCATATACAGGAAGCTCATAGCGGTTAGAAGTCTCGTAAAGCAAAAGCGCCGTCTTGGAAACCGTAAAAAAATACCCGCAGACCGCAAATAAAAGAAGAAAATATGCCTTATAATCCCCGCCTATCACAAACGCTTCCGTCCCGGAATTGTTCTTCTTTCGGATAAACAGTACGATTGCCATAACAATAATCGCCGCAAGAAGCAGCAAAAAATGTCCGTCAAAAACATATTCATCCATCAGTCTGCCGAAAAAACCAAGTCTATCCGCAGTATTCGCCCCGTCTAAAAATTCTGCCGCCGCTCCGGTTCCCCGATATCCTCTGAAAATATGCGACAGAGAAGCAGGATAGCTTATAACCGCCATCCCTATGGAGAAGGCGCAGCTAAGGCCGTATCGGAAGCAGTTCCACAAATTTTTGTCCCTCCATAGAAGCCACAGACAAAAACCTGCCGCCATAAAAAACAAAAAAATAATATAATAATATTGTGTCAGAAATCCCAAATAATTTACAAACATAAGGGGCAAAAGGAAACTGCTGAAACGAAGATCACCTCTTTTACTCCTTGAGTGTTCTTTACTCATTAACCGCACATGCAGGCAGGAGAGCAGCAGCACAAAAAGAGTCAGCCATTCGTACATTCTTATAAAAAGAACTCCGGAAATAATAACCGCATTAAAACCGTGAGCTGCGCTGACAAGAAAGGTAAGCGTTTTATTTCTGTCCGTTATCATATAGGCCAGCCATGCCAGCAGGAAAAAGTTAATGATATATGCGAATAAATTCACTCCGATGCCCAACCACTTGCTGAATATCCCCGGAAACAGCGAGCATGCAGTATGCAGGAGAAAATAAAAAAAGGGAGGATGCACGTCCCAGGACTGCACGGTGGCTACCAAGCTATAGTTAAACCCTTCACCCTCCAGCACGACGAACTCATTGCGGTACGTATCCCGGGCTGCCCATTCCCTATCCGGCTCGAACAGCCCCGCCGTTCGGTTGGAAGAATAATAGGAATAATATTCATCCTCATGAAAACCTGCCTTTTTACCGCCATAATAAAGAACCAGAAGTACTTGCAGGCAAAGCAAAGCCAGCATGCCGGCCTGCCACGCATAATCCCCGATATTCTTTTTTTTACTATGATTCCACTTCTTTTCCTTCATATAGCTTTCCGCCGTATCTTTCATTTCCGTATCGCCTCATCTTCTCATTTTAAGACTATGCAGCCTCCGCACCGTCTTTGGGGCCCCTGTAAGAAGCATCAGATAGAGCTTATTCTTTGCCGTAAGATAAGGGTTCCTCACAGTATCCGGAACATGCCTCCGTAAATATTTCTTTACCGAGCGGTAGAATTCATCCTCATCCACCATCCTGGAAACCGGAATATGTAGCAGGTAATCCAATCTTTGATATAACGCAAATCGAACCGCTTCCCTTTTTAACATCGGATATTTTTCTTTCACCAGCGCTTCAACCATATCCGCATTGATCACAATATCGATAAAAACTCTTGAGAATTCATCCTTCGTTTTCTTTCTCGTATTGCTTCCGATACGGTAAAACACATGATAACACTGCTGCGGAATCACTGCGATACTCCCCGCCTCCTCCAATATATTTACAAGAAGGTGAAAATCCTCATTCAATACTCCTTCGGGAAAGAGGCGGCCTTCGAACAGCCTCTTATCCGTCAGCTTCGTGCAAAAAGAGCTGTCTCCCTTATGCAGCAACAGCTCCCGAAGAAACCTTTCCGGTTCACATACATGTGCCTTCTCAGGCGGTTTGCATACATCGGGAAGCTTCTGTCCGTTCTCGTCAATTTCATCTCTGGAAACCTGAGCCATGCGAACCCCATATTTGTCCACACATTCCATCAGCCTCTCATACATGCCGCTATCGATGAAATCATCGCTGTCCACAAACCCAAGCCAACTTCCTCTCGCCTCACTAATCCCCAGGTTCCGGGCGGAAGACGAGCCTCCGTTTTTCTTATGGAACACTCTGATTCTTTCATCCTTCTTTGCAAGCTCATCCACCAGCCGTTCCGTCCCATCATTTGACCCGTCATCCACCAATATGATTTCCAGATTGGAATACGTCTGTCTGCATATAGAGTCCACGCACCGCGGTAAATAATCTATAATATTATAAACAGGAACGATAACGCTGATCAATTCTTTCCCTGTTTTTTCCATTTCATTCCTCATGTTCTTATCCCTGCTTCCTATACCCGGTGCTCCGCTACCATCTCGTACATCCTCCCCGGCGCAATAACCGGTGCCGGGCTAAACGGTCCATCCTTTGCCGGAATCACCTTTCCATCCTTTAAATCCCCGCAAAAACGAAGCAGCTCCCCTGCTGCATATTCCGCATTCCACTTTCCGGTAATCGTACGGTAAGCTTCTTTTCCAAGCCGCATGGCAAGCTCCGGCTCTTTTACCAGCTTTCTGACCTGCATGGAAAAGTCCTCATAGGAGCCGTTTTTATACACCAATCCATTTTCTCCATGCTTTATCAGGAAAGGAACCGCTCCCGCTTCCACATTGGCTACCACGGCACAGCCGCTGTTCATGGCTTCGTTGACAACCGCTCCCCAGCCCTCCAGATAATTGCTGGTGAACAAATGGATCCGGCATTTTTCCATTATTTTTCTAACTTCCTTCGGTTCCGTATACCCGTAAAAGGTGAAGTATTCTTCCAGCTCGTCCGCCCTTACTGTACGCTTCAGTTCCTCCTCCAATTCACCGCTTCCCACCATATGAATATGGAAATCCGACTTTGCTTCCCGCAATTCCTTAGCAAGCCTTACTGCAAATTCGGGATGTTTTAACGGTATAAACCGCCCGGCCCATACCATATCGATTCTGTCAAGGCCTCCCTTCAGGCTCTCAAGCTCTCCTTCCGCATATAGAACAGTCTCAGGAAAATAACCGAACCGGAACATTTTGTCCGGATAAGCTCTTACAATATGAAAGTCCGAAGCCACATATGCTCCCGCACACAAAAGGTATACCGGTGCCTTCCGATATCTCGTATGCTCCTTATATTTCCTCACCAGCCCCCTCGGTGATACAGCTTTCCACTGGCCTTCCCGATACAGCCTTTCGCTCACCCGAATGACCGGCTTTCCCCCGCGCAGGCGCTTAGCCACAATATCCTCTCTCCCGGTCCAGCCGAAAATAACGATATCGCTCTCCATAATCAGGTTGCGGCATTGCTCCTCCTGCTCATACAGGCAGAGCACATAGGACAGCTTATGAAGCGCCACGCTCCATCCCATGGCAATCCGCTGCTCTTCCATGGGCTCGGTCTGTATAAAATGATAGTCTTCTCCCAGCGCCTTATAGCATGCGTCCGAAAAAGGAATCTGATGATGATTGATATAATTGGATACAAAGGTAACCGTCATTCGCAAATCTCCTTATATATTTCCAAAAGCCTTTCGTAATTAGCATCTCCATTATGGGTCTTATATGCCCTTCTTCTTGCCGCTTCCGCTCTTTTTAGTGTCTCCTCCGGGTCCATCCACACCCTAAGTACCGCATCCCCTAATTTATCCACATTCCCCGCATCGTAAAGAAGTCCCTCTGCTTCATCTTCGAGCATACTGGGAATGCCTCCCGTTCGCGCCGCCACTGCAGGCACGCCTAAAAGCATGGCCTCTCCCATAGAATTAGGGGAATTTTCCAAGGAAGACGGGCATACGAATACGCTGCTTTTTAAAAACTGCTGCTTCATCTCCTCCGCTGAAAGCTTGCCAAGTATCTTCACCTTATCCCCCAGACCGTATTCGCGTATCAGCTTCCTCAAATACTTTCCATAGGAGGATATCTTTATCCGGTCTTTCATCGACCGATCATCGATAATACTATTTCCCGCCACATAGACGACTGCATCCGGATATTCCGAAAGAATCCTCGGCATAGCCAAAAGCACATAATGAAAGCCCTTTAGAGGATAGTCCCCCTGACTTAGAAAAATGCTGTGAGGCACGCACTTTTCCTGTTTCCATTTTCCGTTATAGAAATTAAAGCGCATGGTTTCATTCATATGGTAATATTTTGCATTGCCATTGATCTTTTTCGTTTCTTCTCTGTCGAAACCGGTTCTTCCCGTAATATTTCCGGCGTTTTTCAGAGCCTCTTTCTCATGCTCTCCCCGCAGTCTGAACTTCTCCTGCTGCTGCCTTATTCCGTCTCTTTTTATTATATCCCGGAAGGTCCTTCTCTTCTGTACGTATTCCGGAAGATCTGCCATATAAGCCTCAGCGCAGGCAAAACAAAGCCCCTGTATCCCTATCAGGATTCTCTCCGGCCGGCCGGATGCTCTCGTCATAGCCAGCGTATGCGGAAACTCCGTTCCGAAAATATGCACAACATCGGGATTAAAGTCTTTCAGGATTTCCGAAAAACGCCTTTCCATACTCGCATCATATTTTTCCGGCGAGTTAAGGGTCTCCTGGAAGGCATAGCACGCCGTATTTCCAAGCATCCACCGCCCGTTTAACTCTTTAAGCTTTCCGTCCAGACTTTCCACAGGAAAGCAGATTCCCAATTCCATCTGCCTCCTGTCATCCTTACCCATGCGTTCATAGATACCCGTCAGCCAACCTTCCCTATTGCTGTAGGGAAGTCCAAGACTTTCTGCAATAGCTGGAAGCATTATATTACATAACCACAATATTCTCATATTTATACCCATGTTCTTTCCAAAGTCCGGAGACTTTGTGCAGGTGTGCAAGCACACCTTATGCCGCTGCTTCGTGATATTCTCTTAGAATTAGAACTTCAAAAGTCCTTTTTGCTAACTTTATCAGGCAATAGACCCAAAATAAAAAGAACGACTGCACCTATGAAAATATTTAGGAGTTCTTTCTCTGTATACTTGAGCCATATCAGAAAACAAAACTGTTTGAGCGCAGCGAGTTCTTTGTTTTCTGATATGCTTGGCTCAAATTTACTGAGAATTAGAACTTCTTATATATTTGAATTCGGCGCGGGAGTCTTTTTATTTTGGGTCTATTGACTCCTACACATTAAAATAGGACTTTTGATGTTCTAATCCTAATATATCATATCAGTTACTCCTGCCGCTTATATACAAGCGCTTTCAGCTTATTGTAAATATGAGCCGTCACCTTATTTCGGGAAATACACGTTCTTAGCGGGGCAAGCGACAGAATCATGAGAGCGCGGTATTTTAGTACCTGTCCGCTTGACATATACTTCTTTACAATTTCCTTATGTTCCGCCTCGGACCGCTTTCTGTTCTCCTTCGTCTCGGAAAAGCCGCCGCCCTCATAGTCAGCAATCAGAAACGGCATATATACCGTATCCGCTTCCCCTTCAAAAAAACACCAGAGGAAATGCTCGTAATCCGCCCTTACATGATATTTCAAATCGAATCCCTTGCGTCTCATAAGCTCTGCCGAATAAAAGCAAGCCTGATGGCAGGGCACATTTCTATAGCACCCGAAAGCGTCCATATGGGGATTGGAACTTACCCTTTCTCCCGTTATCTTTTCCAGGATATCGCCATAAAAAACGACATTTTCTCTCCGCCTCGGATATTCTTTTATTTGCTTAGCAACTCTTTGAAGAACGTCCTCCCGGTAAAAGGCATCTCCGCAGTTTAAAAAATAAACATAGTCTCCCTTTATCTCTTTCACTGCCTGATTCATCGCATCATATATACCCGTATCCTCCAGACGGTACACCTTTATCCTTTCATCCGCAGGAAGCTCCTCTATCGAACCATCCTTAGAAAGCCCGTCCTTTACGATTATTTCATAGTCAGCGTATGTCTGACGCCGAATATTTTCAATCACCGCTTTCAGCCTTTCTCCCTCATTAAGGCAGACTACTACAATGCTGAACATTATCCGTCCCATAAACTCTCCTTTAATGTTACTATTCACAACTTTGCTGTGAACAGTAACCCTTTAATTCATATCCGATAAAATCGGCACCATGTCGTGGAACATAAACGTCTGGTATGGCAGCACTCGGATGCCGTCATTCCCCGCTCTCATCAAATACATCACAAAATATCCCACCGCTGCCAGCGCTATTGCCACGGTGAAAAATCGTTTCTGCCTTTTATCCGGTATCCTGCTTACGATTGCCGGGAGGAAGAGAATCTGTGTGATGTTCAGGTAATAGCCGATTCTCGTTATAATAGGCAGGAAGGAGCAGCAGACATACAAAACCAATGCGCCCAGATTACAATAAAAATAAAAGCGGTTCCTTTTGCTGTCCTTTACCGCGTCCTTATAATACAGCAAAGATAATGCGAGCACACCTGCGCAGCGCAATATATTGAACCAGCTGACGCCGCCTTCCAAATATTCCGTATCCTCGTAAGAAGGATAGAGAAATACTACCACCTTTAAATAAAAATCCTGCAGAAAGAAAAAAGTACTGCAAAGTACCGCCATTAACGCAAGCTGCCATTTTTTCCAAGGAAGTGTAGCGAGGAAATATAAGGGTATGATCACCAGCATCGATTTATGAAACGCAGCACCTAAAAGCACCAGAAGGATAAATTTCCCCCATTCTTTTTGCAGCACATACTTTATGGAATACAAAGCCAGCGCCAGCGCAAAATAATAGCGTACCGTATTAAACGTGTGAAAATAAAAACCGAATGCCATGAATAAAAAAAAGCTGAAGCCAAAGCTGTCACTTTGCTCGTACATAGCCTTCAAAAAGAATAGGAGCGTGAAAAATGCGAATACGGCAAATACCAACAGGAAATTCTCATAGCCCGAGACAGCGTACAGCACCGTTACCAACGCGTTAAAGCCTGCCTCCGTAGGAACATAATCATATGCTCCTACTGCAATCAGGTGCATGAATTCCACATACTTGGCATAATCATTACCTACATTCAGCCTGCATGCGGATAATCCAAATAAGATGATAAAAATAGAAAACAGGCACAGCCCGTTTAAAGCCTGCTGCCTGCTCCATTTGTTGCCTGGAAAATTATAAAGCGAACCTCCCAAACGATGATTTATGCCATTTGGCATGACACGTACCTCTGCCGCGAGCAATATGGTCACCACCGCAATCGTTATATATAAAATCATAATCCGCGAACCCCTTCCCGCATCCACCTATACGCCTGCATCCAGCCGATTTCCCTGCACATTTCCTTTTTATGTGCCATAAGAAATCGCAGGGAAAAAGGAATTGCCATCCTCCCGTATAAATAGCGGTACAACACGCCCCTGTCCTTGAAAAACTTCTCGTTATAACCGTGAAACCACGTAGACTCTCTCTCTGTCTCCTCTCCTATCGCCACGGGAGACGCATAGATACGAAGTCCGGCTCTTAGGCAATCCCTGAGAAAAAGGCTGTCTTCGCCGTTGCTGTATACAGCTCCCCCTCCAAAGAGGAGAGAAAAACTGACATTCGCGCTATGGAGCGATGAGCGCTTCGCCGCAATGCTGTATGCCGGATATCTTCCGTAATTATACCAACGGATCCTTTTTGACCTTTCATTCCAATAGGTCCTCCTCGACGGAGCAACCTTTACATTGAACAAAATAATATCCGCGTCCTTTTTCTTCAAGAATTCTTCTTCTATTTTTTTTGCATATCCTGTATCATATGCAATATCTTCATCCGCAAAAATACAGATATCTCCATCGGCGCGCATAAGGGCCGTGTTTCTGCTAAGCCCTACCCCTCTTTCCTTCAGGCTGTAACAGCGCACCCGGTGTTCCTTATGCCGATATTCGTTATAGGAGAAGCTTTCGCACTGATTGACGACGATAGCCTCCGTCTCTATATTCATTTTCTCTGCCAGCGTCAGGACATCCTGATTCACTGCGGAAACCAACATCTGCAATTCCATCTCCGGCTCCATTCTATTTCTTACTTTTCACACTTATGCCACTTGCACATATAGTACTTTTTCAAAAAGCGAACGTCCGCTTCAACAATCAATATTCCGATAACCCTGCAATCCTGTTTTTCCAGATTATTCAAGGCACGTTCTACCAACTTCCCGTTTCCTCTGCCGTAGCGTACCGTCAGAAGAACTCCGTCCGTATTTCTTATTACTTCATACACCTCCGGCGAATCCTCCGCAAGCCCTACCGGAATAATCTCACAACTTTCCTCCTGCTTCTTAGTGCTAAGGATCTTCTCTATAGTAAGCACCGCATTCTTGGCATCCTCGCTGTTGTCCGCACTCATAAGTGAGACCTTCCTTAAATTCTTGCACAAATAACTGTAATTGGCCAAAAACTCGCTTCCGTAACTTTGGAAGGTCCCTGATTCATCGGCCGTAAAGATTCCGACTGCCGGTACTGCGAACTGTTTCTCAGCGTCCGCTTCCACATAAATGGAATCATCCAATATATAATACAGGACCATGCACAGCAAAACGATAACGAGCATAACCACAGCTCCCGTCACAGCTGCATTTATGGTGCGGTCGTCCCATACGATTTGCTCCGGCTCTCCCGTGCTGTAAATTTCTATACTTTGAAACAGCTCGTCCGTTTCTCCAAGATGTACTAAGGAAACCTGAATAGCCTCCATGATCTGAGCCGTAAGCTCCGGCTGTCTTGTAGTGACCGTTACCGTTAGCAGTCGAATATCGGAAAGAATCTCCGCTTTGGTCGCGGCCGTCACTTCTTCTCTGCTTATCTGTGCCGGCAGCTCCGCCATCGCATAGTCTAAAATGGGGTCCGTATCCAACAAGTCGTTCCAAGTATAACCGTTATAGGAAAGCTCGTTAAAATCCTCCGGCTCACAGTTGAAATTCAAGTATATCTTAGACACCGACTGGTATTCCTTCTCTGACGCAAATATGAAGTGCGCGGCAAGATAAATTCCTATTCCCAAGACAGCTCCCAGGACGATCGCAGCCACAGCCAGCCATAGCTTATTCATAAACTGCAGAAATACTCTTTTCAGATCTATCCCTGCCCGCATATACCTTTCATTTTCCATCCTACAAATCATATTCCCTTCTTATTTATCCTCTTCCTGCCTAAGCGCCGTTATCTGCTTGCTGTCCACACCTTCTGTGCTTTCTGCCCGAAACAGTATCTTCAAAGTTAACAGCATCAGTTTGATATCCAGCCATACGGTATAATTTTCGATATAAGCCAGATCCAGCTTCAGCTTATCGTAGGGTGTCGTGTTGTATTTGCCGTAAACCTGTGCATAACCCGCCAGTCCGGCTTTAACTTTCATCCGGTAAACGAATTCCGGCATTTCCTCAACATACTGGGCGATGATTTCAGGACGTTCCGGTCTCGGACCTATGAAGGACATCTCACCCTTTAAAATATTGAACAATTGCGGAAGCTCGTCAATGCGTACCGCCCTGATAAACTTTCCTACGGGCGTTATCCTCGAATCATTCTTTGCCGCCAGCCTGGCCACGCCGTCCTTTTCCGCATCCACCCGCATGCTCCTGAACTTCATGATATAAAATTGCTCCTGATCCCTCGTACAGCGTACCTGCTTGTACAAAACGGGACCATTGTCATACAGCCTTATGATGAATGCAGTGACAATCATAATCGGAGAGGTAATCGCAATCAAAAGCAAAGAACAGACAATATCAATCAGCCTCTTTATTGCCCTCTGCTCTACCGTTAAGGAATATTCCCTTGTGAGGAAAATAGGCGTATCGAAGAAATGGAGCTGGTCGGAACCTTGAATCAGCACATCCGTAATCTTAGGCATCATATATACACGAATGGATTTTCCATAGAAAAATTTAAGCAGCTTATTCCTTTCCTGCGTGGAAATATCCCAAAGAACGACTGCATCATAGCGCTTCACCGCCTCTTCTTCTATGGCCGTTACTCCTTCGCCGATATTCATACATTTCACAATATTGAATTTATCTTTTCTAGTGGCAAACTTGTTCATGATATCGTCAATGGACCGCTCTCCGTATACTAACAGCATTTCCCGCGGCGGAAATATGCTTCGATAAAAAGAATTACAGAAATAGGTCCAAATGCCGGATATAACGAACTGTATGGCTGTCACCTGCAGCATCGGCCCAATCGGGGCCAGCCAGTTTCTCATGAGGGAAATTTGAAAATAAGATATCACGTTTACGGCCAGAAAAGAAAATATCTGTGAGAAGAACACCTCGGAAGGCTTCAAATAGCCGATTTTCAATCCTCCGTAAGTATTGGTGAAAAAGAACAAAAGAACGAAATAAATACCGATAATCAAAATATGTCCGTTAATATAAAATTTCAGCTTCAACAATACGAGAGGATAATAGCTTTCAAACCAAAAATAAGCATAAACAGCCGTTTGCAGGCAAAGTCCCAGCAGCGAAAGCTGTAATATGATAATTCTTTTCATAGATTCCAAACGTTTCACAAATGCACCTCGTCCCTTATGTTTATATCCGCCTCAATACCGCTCCAAATGCCCATAAGACGAAATTATATATGCTATAGGGTAAAGAAAGCTTCTCTTCCCTTCTGTACAGGTTCCAGATTCTCTTTATTGCCACAAGCTTGTTAGAGGAAAGGGATTTCCCCGGCCTTCTGTAGATTACGAGCACCTCGTTAAGCCCATAAGCAGTATATCCATTTCTTAGGATTTTCCACCAAGTGGCCGTATCCTCGCTCTTCACATCAGGCATTTCTATCAGCGACTTATCGATTTTTTCCGTATCGAACAGCACCGTGGAAGTAAAGATGACGGTTCTCGGAAGAGCCTGCTTATAGGTAAGAGCTTCCGGCACCGTCACTACCTTTCCGGTTCCTTCCGCCTGCTCATTTCCGAATTCATATCCGGTAAAAACGAAGGCCGCCTCCTTCTCCTCCATAAACTGAAGTTCCTTCTCCAGCTTCGCAGGTAGCCACACATCGTCGGCATCCAAAAAGGCGATAAATCTTCCCTTTGCACTCAAAATCCCCGTGTTGCGCGCCTTCGCGGCCCCTTCGTTTTTATCTTTCGCAATCAGGCGAATCCTCTCATCCCTGCGGCAGAAAGCCTCTATTTTCTTCCTGCCATCGTCCGCAGAGCAGTCGTCCACCAGCAAAAGCTCCCACTGTGCGTACGTCTGACGGCATACCATTTCAATCGTATTTTCTATATACGTTCCGGCATTATATACCGGCACAATAATACTGACCAGCTTGTCCATCCAGACTTCCCTCTAAAATAATGTTACTGTTCATTCCATTCACAGTAACACATGATCTCTGCATTTGAATTCGCTTCGCGAAGCAGAAATCATCTCTTGAATCACGTTCTTACGCAGCTTAACAGCAAGTGTCAAGCTGCTATGTGAACAGTAACAAAATAATTGCTATGTTAGTTTCAGTTCAGCCTTCGGCTGTTACCTATATTTCTTCCTTAATAAGATAAATCGGTCTTTTTTTGACTTCCATGTAAGTCTTGGCCAAATACTGTCCGACGATCCCAAGGCAAAAAAGCTGCACACCGCTCACCAGTGATATGATACATACCAAGGAGGGCCAGCCTGAGGTTGGGTCACCAAATATCAGCTTACGCACAATGATCACAATGATAAATAAAAAAGCGAAGCCACAGAACAACACTCCCATGATCGAAGCGATAGCAAGAGGTACCGTGGAAAAAGCAGTAACTCCATCAAGGGAATATAGAAACAGCTTCCAGAACGACCACTTCGTCTCGCCCTTTTTGCGTTCGATATTTTCATATTCCAGCCACTTCGTCTCATAGCCTACCCAGCCGAAGATACCTTTCGTAAAGCGGTTATACTCCGTAATGGAAAGAATGGCGTCTACTACATTTCTTTTCATCAGGCGATAATCCCTGGCTCCGTCCACAATCTCCGTACGGGATATGCGGTTCATTATTTTATAGAATAATCTGGCAAACCAAGAGCGGATGACGGGCTCGCCTTTTCTTGTCACCCTCCGTGTTGCCACCGAATCATAGCCTTCATCGATATATTGAAACATCTCCGGCAAAAGTGAAGGCGGATCCTGCAAATCCGCATCCATCATCACAGCATATGCTCCCTTCGCCGTCTTAAGGCCGGCGTAAATAGCCGCTTCCTTTCCGAAATTTCTGGAAAAGGACAAAAGGTGTGCCCGCGGATCCCTGGCGTTTAACTCCTTTACCTTATCCGCCGTCTTATCCTTAGAGCCGTCGTCAATATAGAGAATCTCTATCTCCAGACCTCTCTTCTCAAAAAACTGCTCATTTTTCATCAATTCGTTATAAAAATCAAAAATATTTTCCTCTTCGTTATAACAGGGAACAATTACGCTAAGCAACTCCATTTCATACCTCTTTTTGTCCGCGTTTTTTCATGCTGCTCACATGTTATAATATCTTATCATATATTTCCAAAAATCACAACAAAGTGAACAAAAGTATGCTTTCCTATTACTAAAAGGATGACCGAGGCCATCCTTTTGCTTTTTGTTTTATATTTTACCATTTTCCATATCCAAATTTATTTTATCTGCAATCTGCGCAATGTATTCGCTGTTGGTAGGTCTTGTCTGACCTGTCAGTATGGAATAACCGAATAATTCTTCAAAGGTTTCGGGATTTCCCCTCATCCAGGATACCTCAATTGCATTGCGAATAGCCCGTTCCACCTTCTGGTCCGTCGTCTTGAACTGCTTTGCAATCTCAGGATATAAAAGTTTCGTTACGCTTCCGACCACTTCCATATCCTTTTTCGCTATGATGATTGCCGCACGCAGGTAATGGTATCCCTTTAAATGTGCAGGCACTCCCATATCGAGCATTATTTTAGTTACGTGTTTTATCAATTCCGCATCTCTTAATCCGTCAATATCCACGATAAAATTCCCCACATATTGTATATACAATTTCTTATATTGTTACCGAAGCCCGCTTATTCCGGCATTTTACTGCAAAATTCATCATACCATATGCCGGTTTTTCTGTAAACCTTAAAGCGTCGCGCGGATGGTGAAGAGTACTCTGCACCGCTCTGTTTACAAGTATTCAGTCTTGCCCTGCTCTTCCAAGATCTCTACGATTTTTTTAACATCCTGCGCCTTGTTTTTGTCGCAGACCAATATCGCATCCTCTGTCTCCACAATGATGACATTATCCAGTCCGATAGTAGCAATTAACTTATTTTTGCCATAGGCAATGCAATTTTTAGAACCGATATGAATCTGTTCTCCGTAGGTTACGTTATTATTTCCGTCCGCATCATACAGCGTATCGAGCGCATCCCAGCTTCCAACGTCGCTCCAGCCGAAATCGCCTTCCAGCATAATTACGTTATCCGCCCTCTCCATAATTCCATAATCCACCGAAATCTTCGGAATGGTCGGGTATACTCTTTCGATGGTCTCCTTCTCCTTATCCGTACCGATGGCTTCTTCGATTTCTAAAAGACACTCATATACGTCCGGCAGAAGCTCTTCGAAATATTTTAATATAACGGAGGTTTTCCATACGAACATTCCGCTGTTCCAGAGATAACAGCCCTGCTCCACATAGGACTTGGCCGTAGAAAGGCTGGGTTTCTCCACGAAATCGGCTACCGGATACGCGGCAATGCGCTTTCCGCTCTCCTTGCTTATCGTATGACCTACTTCTTTCACTTTTTTGTTGTACTTAATATAGCCGTAGCCGGTAGCCGGATTCGTGGGTTTGATTCCTATCGTCACCAGCCTGTCCGTCTTTTCAGCCAGCTCCATCGCATAGTCCATTACCTCCGCATATGCGGCGCCGTTTTTGATGTAATGGTCCGATGCCAGCACACACATTACGCCGTCTCCGTACTTTTTACGGATTTCCACCGCGGCATAGCCGATGCACGCCGCCGTATTTCTTGCAGCAGGCTCGGACAGAATATGCTTTGCCTCGAGCCTTCCTTCCGTTACCTTCTCCATCAGTTCCGCCTGCACAGCGTTCGTAACGATATAGATATTCTCTCCCCGAACGCTTTTTTTGATTCTGTCGATGGTCTCATTCACCATCGTATCCCTGCCCGTGAGATTCAACAATTGCTTCGGTACTTCCCTGCGACTCAAGGGCCAGAATCTCGTTCCGCCTCCGCCCGCCATAATTATGCCGTATCTTTCCATTTTGCCGTTTCCTTCCGTCATTTACCTTCCATCCATTCTCGCGCTGTCTATATTTTCCTTAAACCATTCGTAAGCCAGCCCTACGCCTTCTTCCAGGTCCACTTTGTGCTTCCAGCCCATAGCATGGAGTTTATCCACGTTAGTGAGCTTTCTTGGTGTGCCGTCCGGCATGTCCTTGTTCCACACGATATCGCCTTCGAAGCCTACCGTACGGCAAACGGTTTCCGCCAGCTCCCTGATGCTGACTTCCTTTCCTGTTCCTATATTCACATGCTGCTCGCCGCTGTAATTTTCTAATAAAAATACACAAGCATCCGCCATATCGTCCACATATAAGAACTCTCTCAGCGGACTTCCCGTTCCCCACAGTTCCACGATAGACGTGCCATTTACCTTAGCCTCATGGAACTTGCGGATCATGGCCGGCAATACATGGGAGTTCTTCAAATCATAATTGTCATGCGGACCATAAAGGTTTGTCGGCATGCAGCTGATAAAATCATCTCCGTACTGGATTTTAAAATACTTGCACATCTCCAATCCTGCTATCTTTGCAATCGCATATGCTTCATTTGTCTCCTCAAGGAGTCCGGTCAAAAGTGCGTCTTCCGGTATGGGCTGAGGCGCCAGCCGGGGGTAAATACAAGTGCTTCCCAAAAACAACAGCTTCTTTACATTATAGTCATGACAGCATTTGATGACGTTGCACTGCACCTGCATATTCTCATATGCGAATTCCGCGGGCTTCGTGTTGTTGGCATTGATTCCTCCTACCTTGGCCGCCGCCAGTACGACTACGTCCGGTCTTTCCTCTTCAAAAAAAGCGATTACATCCGCCTGAACCGTCAAATCCAGCTCCTTATGCGTTCTTCCTACGATATTCGTATAGCCCTTGGATTGCAGGTTCCTTACGATTGCGCTGCCTACCAGCCCTCTATGTCCTGCCACATAAATTTTGTCCGTCTTATTCATTGTTTTCTCCATTTCTTTCCTATACTGATTAGAGTGTCAAAAAGTCCTTTTTAATAATATTCGAGTCAATATGCTCAAAACAAAAAGAACGACTGCACCTATGAAAATATTTAGAAGTTCTTTCTCTGGATATTTGTGCCACAACAGAAAGCAAAACTGTTTGAGCGCAGCGAGTTTTTTGTTTTCTGTTGTGTTTGGCGGGGATAGACTGAGAACTAGAACTTCTTATATATTTGAATTCGGCGCAGAAGTCTTTTTGTTTTGGGCATATTTTCTAGAGCCGTTCGCAAAAGGATCTTTTGACACCCTAATCCTATACTATTAATTATTAAATTATTATCAATCGTTTATTTTTTATAACGAAAGCCTTCTCTTATATTTGTTCCCCGTAATGTCATCTCAGCCTCCGCCGGGGAGGAAGGGAACGCCGCATAGCCTGCCCTGTCGCCCGTAATCGGATAGAAAAAGGTCAATCCGTCTATTTCATAAACGTTCATTTCAAAATTTTCATAATCCTTCTGATTTATCATATAATTGCCGTCACAGACCGAGGCACCCTCTCTGCCAAAGGCATACACCTTATAGCACGCAAAAAGCCCCAAAGCTATATAAATCGCCCTCCAAGCGTATTTTCCCTTTACAACATACAGCATCAACCCGCCAAGAGTCAGAGCAGAAGCAAGCCATACATAGACACACCCATAGCGAATGAGGGGCGCAGAAAAGAGCCAGAACAAAAAGGATAGATTCACCGTAGCTGCCGCAAGCAGGAAGTCGTACATTTCTTTTTTTCTTTTTATCCATATGACAAGTGCTGCTGCCACCGAAACAGGAACCGAGAACGCAGCCCCGAGAACCGACAGTTTATCCACTGCTCCAAGCCCCCTTAGCCACTCCGGAAACCATGAAGTTATCGGTGCTCCGTATCTGGCCGCATCATAAATCCCACGTCCCCACGCTTGTATTTCTTTCGCGTCATAATCAGCAATTCCCTTCGGTATCTTCCAATCGACAGAGAATAAATCCACTGCGGTAAAAGGATATATAAGCCAGCCTGATATTATTACATTCCGAATCAGATAAGGCGCGATGACAACGGTTCCAAGTCCTATAAAGGAAAAGATGCCCCGAAGATTTCTGCTTTTTATGAGCATTGCCGCAGGCTTTACCACAAGCAGCAAAATGAGTGCCGCAGAAAGCTTCAGGCTCATGGCATATACCGCCACAAGACTCAAAAGTCCATATGGGATCCATGATTCCTCTTTTTTCTCTGCTAAATCCAAAAAGCGGATGACAATATAGAAAATGGTAAGCACCATGAAATAATCTGAGGCCGGAGATACCATTTCATCGAAGATAATGAGCAGATAATAAATACAAGCTATCCGCGCAAAATCAGAAAGAATCAGCCGTTTTCGCCGGAAGGCTTCTGCGATTTCACCGCATACCTTTGCTAATATAAGTCCAAAAAATCCTGCCATACAGTGGTAGGATTGCATCCCCAAAAAAGAAAAGCTAAAAAGTGCAGAGAGGCTGAACGCCGAGCTGTTATAAGCCAGCCTGCAGTGAAGATTCCCCAAACCCTTTACTATACCGTATTCCTCTATCCACCGAATGCTCTGGGCATGGTAAAGCCCCGTATCATAATGGATAATACCTCTCGAGGTCCCATAGGAGAACAGCAGAAACAAAAACAGACAGCCTGCCGCCTTTTTCCACGTGACGGTCTCCTTAACCTTAAGAAGCTCTTTAAAAAGATCCCTTCGAAAAACTGCGATAATAACGGTACACAAAAAGAGAATAAGGATATTCGCTGCAAATCCCACCTTGTGAAACAAGCTGAAAAACTGCGCGTACACCGTAAGGGCCACAAGTCCTGCCATGCAATAGCTGTCAATTTTCAGAGTATGCCAGGTTGTCTCCGGCACTTCCTTTCTATTTCTGCCCGTACAGAACCGCCCGATACCCTTCAGTACCAAAAAACCCGTCAAATACGCTGTCAGAAGTACATACAAGAAAATCAGACAAACCGAAAGCATATATCAATACCTCACATTGTGTTATTTTGCTATTCCATTAGCGAGTATACTATTGTATAATGCAAGTGGCAACCTACAATATTGCGTCATAATGGTAAAATATTGCTGTCTCTATGTTCAAAACTCATCCATACAGGACGTATAAAACCTTGTCAATTGATGGTACCATCATCTAAGCCTTGTGAAACATCCAAAATTAAGAAAGGAAAGCAACTTATGGCAAAATCTACTTCCAACCGCATCATTTCAACCCCGACTTCTTACGCCAAAGAGCATTATCTTCACGTGCAGGAGGTGGGCACACTGCAAAGTCTGGAGCCTCATATCAGCAAGAGACAGAACCTTAATTCCTACCTGTTCTTTGTAGTGTTGGATGGAAGCGGGGAGGTCTTTTATGAAAATAAAAAGCACCCTATTTCTGCCGGCAACTGCGTCTGGATCGACTGCACCCGTCCCTATTCACACGAAAGCAGCGCTAACGACCCTTGGAGCCTGATGTGGGTACATTTTAACGGCGCAGAGGCGAGAGCTCATTACGACAATTTCATCCGTCATAGCAATTCCTTTTTGTTTCGTCCCAGAAACCTCGTGGCATTTACCGACGCTCTCACACTGCTTTATCGCACGCAGCAGACAAAGTCCGTGTTTATGGAGCTCATTTCCAACAAATACCTTACCGACATTATCACTCTCTGCTTTACGGAAAGCAGACAGGAGCACGAAGGCGAATATTCCATTCCTGAAAAACTCATGCAGATACATTCCTATTTGGAACAGCATTATAACGAAAAAATCACCTTGGAAAAACTATCCGAGCATTTTTTTATCAGTAAATTCCATCTCTCCAGAGAGTATAAAAAAACATACGGAATCACACTGTTCCATGACCTCACCGCCAAGCGGATATCCCATGCGAAATCCATGCTGCGCTTCAGCGAAGATTCCGTAGAATCCATTGCCGCAGCCACCGGCTTTCAGGACGCCGGGTATTTTATAAAGGTATTCCGTCAATCAGAAAACATGACGCCGCTGGAGTACCGTAAAAAATGGTAATCTGCCAAAGAGTCCTCGGCGATTACCATTATTCTTCCTTATAAATACATCAATACGGCAATTCCTATGCCAAGCAGCGCTCCCATTAATACCTGTAAGGGAGTATGGCCCACGAACTCCTTGAGCTTGTCCTCCACACTCATTTCTTTTCCCATATGTACGAACATTTCCATCATTTCGTTAAGTACCTTGGCCTGTATACCGGTTTCTCTTCTGACACCCATGGCGTCGTACATGACAATGATAGCAAAGATTGCGGCAATAGCGAACTGAAAGCTTCCTCCCCCATATTCGAAACCCGATGCCGTTACGAGGGCGCACACCGTCGCAGAATGGGAACTGGGCATGCCGCCGCTTCCTATCAGGCGTTCTGCCACGAACTTACGATTAAACCACATATGTATGACCGTTTTCAGCACTTGCGCCACCAGCCAGCCGGTTACCGATGCCATAAAAATGCGGTTATAAAATAAATCTTTTAAAAATTCCATTTTTATAACCATAATCCTTTCAAAGTCCAAAGACTTCGGGCACAGGCCCGAAGCTTCGACCGAAATTTTTATTTAAAGGCTTTTCAAATACCTTCCAATCGCATCATGCCAGTCCGCAAACTGAAAATCAGACGTAAGCCTGAGCATATAATTTTCCAGAATGGAATAAGCCGGCCTCGGTGCAGAGGTCGGATTCGCCGTCTGATATTCCCCTGTTGTAATTTCCTCCACTACAGTTTTCTTGCCCGCAAGCCTGAATATTTCTTTTGCGAAATCAGCCCAATGGCAATAACCCTCACAGGTTCCGTGGAACAGCCCGTAATTTTCGCTGGGAACCAGATAACAAATCGCTTTTGCCAATTCCTCCGCGCTTGTGGGAGTACCGAACTGATCGCCTACTACCGTAACCTTATCGGTCTTCTCCGATAATTGCAGCATGGTCTTCACGAAATTCTTACCTTCTCCATATAGCCACGCAGTACGGATGATGAAGTAATCCTTTGCGAATTCCTTTACAAAATTCTCTCCTGCCAGCTTAGAAGCACCGTACACTCCTTGTGGTCCCGTAAGGTCGAACTCAGTGTAGGGCTTGTCTGCTTTTCCTGAGAAAACATAATCCGTGGATACCTGAACAAGCTTCGCTCCTGCTTCCGTCGCTGCAACGCTCAGGTTGCGGGGACCGATAGCATTAATGCGATACGCGTTATCTGCGTCTGTCTCACAGGAATTTACGTTAGTATACGCCGCACAGTTGATAATCGCATAAGGTTTGACCTCTTTTACCAGTTTCATCACTTCATCTATATTCGTTATATCGAGCTGTGCAACGTCCGTATTGATAAGTTCTATTTCCGTATTTCCTTCATATTGCTTATTGATGGCAATTCCTAATTGTCCGTTGCAGCCGGTAACTATTATTTTTTTCATGTATGGAACAATTCTCCTTTCAAATCCGGTGGCTTTGCGCTAGTCCGGACTATTATCATAATACAACCCGCACTTAGAATATGCAAGTAAAGTTTCTTCATCCAGGGGTGATATAGGCATATATTCTTATTATAAACAGCAAAACGGTGAATAGTAAGTATATGTTACATTCTTGTAATAAATTCTTAAGATTTTTGTATATATTTTTCATTTCTCCCTAGTGACTCCGCCGATATAATATGCTATAATTTGCCTTGTGGTGCTTTTAGCGGGATTCGTACGCATTATTTTCCGATTCTAAGCCCCATTTTATTTATGAAAGTGAGGATTATACATGAAACGATTACAAGTACTTCTTCTTGTCGCTTTATCCTC
>JAEWPN010000033.1 GCA_023399455.1 Bacillota bacterium | reverse complement strand
AATGATGGATGAAATTATCTTCTTCGTCTTGTTATTGTTCATGTTAAACATACTAACGCCTCCTATCCACTGAAAGGATATTATATATGAAAATACCTTTTTTTGCAAGTTTTATCATCTTCATTGTATGGCTCGCCTACGAGCTTTCCAAGGTACGCCGCCGCTCCGAAAAAAGGGAAGCTTCCTTCTGGGAAAAAGAAGCACAGGCCAACCATACAAGACGCAAGCCCTTAGATGGCTTGAACTATATCACAATCCCCTTCGAAAAGCTTCCGATGGAGCTTCTTGCGGACGATGAAAAAATCTCCGAATGCCACCGGATCCTCGGAGTTCTCAAGGATTCCCCCGTAGTCAACTTCACAGGAATCAGTAATACGGAGCTAAAGCTGGAATACGGCGCGCCCAATATCAACCTTCTAATGCGCTATGATGAAAATTATACCACACTCGTCAGCACCTTACAAAAGTGGGCTCTGCTGCTTTACGAAGCAGGTTATGCAGCGGAAGCAAAAAATATTCTGGAATTCGCCGTTTCTACCGATACCGATGTCAGCGGCACCTATCGTCTGTTAGCCTCCATCTATACCAAAGAAGGACAGACCGGAAAAATTGAAGACCTTTTAAAACGGGCGGAAAATCTCAGATCGGGATCCAAGGACACTATCGTCCGTATTTTGCGAGAATCTTATCGGTAATCCTGCTCGCCTCATTTCTTGTAAGCTTGTCCACATCATAATCAATATTTATTTTATGCTTGTCCAGCAATTTATATAACCTTTCTTTTTGAGGCTTCGTAATCGGAGTCTCTCTTTTTGCCTGATAAATCAGCTTCTGCGGTTTGAAATCCCTCTCATTATAAAAAAGATCGGATAATTTAAGGAACAGATCGGAGGCCGCCTGCGCATCTCCCAATGCCCTATGGGCTTTATGCTCTATCCTGTAATATCTGCATAAGCTTTCCAGCTTCCTGCTTTCCAAATCCGGCAGAAACTTTCTCGCCAGCTTCAGCGTATCGATCCCTTCCTTTTCAAACGTCATTTTCTGATTCACCGCCGCCCTCTTTAAGAAGGAATAATCGAATATAATGCGATGTCCCAACAAAATATCCCCGCCTATGAATTCCAAAAGTTCAGGAAGAACGCTTTCTATTTCCGGAGCATTCTCCAGCATCTGCTCCGTAATACCTGTAAGAGCGCATACGGTTTCGCTTAAAGACCTTCCGGGACTCACAAAGCTTTGGAAAGTGTCCGTCACTTTTCCTCCCCTTACCCTTACCGCCCCGATTTCTATGATTCTGTCCTGCTTCGTATTCAAGCCTGTAGTCTCCAGGTCCAGAGACACATAATCATTTATCATTCTTCTTTTTCCTATCCTTATTCCGTTTCCGGTAATCGTCACATTGCTCCTGCAAAAAACACTCCTCACATTTTGGTGTGGGCGCCTTGCATATTTCCCGTCCCAAGGTAATAATCTGAATGTTCCAGAGAATCCAATGCTCTTTTGGCAGAGCCTTCATCAAATCCAGTTCTACCTTTAACGGATCCTCTTCCTTTGTCAGTCCCAGCTTTTTGGAAATCCGCTTTACATGGGTATCAACCACGATGCTCGGCTCGTTGTAAATATTTCCTCTGATAACGTTCGCCGTCTTTCTCCCTACTCCCGCAAGAGAAGTGAGATCCTCCAGCGAGCGGGGTACTTCTCCGTCAAACCTTGCCATCAGCTCCTTGCAGCAGGCAATAATATTCTTGGCCTTATTGCGGTAGAATCCGGTGGAATGAATATCTTTTTCCAGCTCAGAAAGCTCCGCCTTCGCAAAAGCTTCCACACCGGGGTATTTGCGGAATAAATCCCGGGTTACCACATTCACTCTGGCATCCGTGCACTGAGCGCTTAAAATCGTTGCGATCAGAAGCTGCCACGCATTTTCATGATTCAGGAAGCACCGGTATTCCGTACCGTATCTTTCGTCCAGCAGATCTATGATCTCCTTTGTCTTTTTCGTCATTTATCCTTCCTCCATAGGAACGAGCAGTATTCTTGCCTCGTTCGTAAGCGGACTCCTTTGTCTGTAATCGAACAGCACCGCTACGGGCGCCTTGGATTTACTCATACGTTTATCCACACTCTCCTCCCACACCGCATAGGAAAACGCCTCTATATGAGTCATCTTAGCTACTTGTCTGGGCTGATACTCCGTATACAATGGAAGCAGCTCCCTCAACTTTTCTTCATGTTTATAAAAATCCTGAAGCTGTTCTTTATAGGCCGTCATATCCTTGGAAAAGCCGGGTCTGCTCTTCATATTCTCTCTCAAGTATATATCATAGGTCAAAAGCTCTTTATAAAGCGCTTCTTTCTCTCTATCGTAGAGGCAGGCAAATTGAAGCAGCGCTTCATACCGGTACACCCTCGACGGGCTGTTCAGGAAATATCCGCTTTCTTCATAATATTCTGCAAGCCTTTCGTACATAGCGAAAGCACCCTCAAAAGCCCTTTCCAGCACCGGCAGCGTATGGGTGAACTGATTGCTGTTATAATACAGCTCTACCATTTCTTCTACCCGCTTCAAATCGCATAGCTTATCATAGGGCATCCACTTGGAGTATAACACTTCATAAGGAGGTTCGCTGGTGTAATTTATTCCATAGCTTCCAGCTTTTTCATACATCGGTGAGCCTTTCAATACTTTTAAGAAGCCAAGCTGGAGCTGCTGAGGTCTCATCGCGTACACCTCATCGAAGGATTTGCCGAAGCTACGATAATCCTCATAAGGAAGGCCCGCTATCAGATCCAGATGTACGTGTATGTTATTTGTGTTATGGATCCGTTTCACTATATACTTTAATTTTTCCATATCCATGAAACGGTTGATTTCCTTCAGGGTCGCAGGGTTGGTGGATTGTACCCCTATTTCGAGCTGCACCAGTCCGGGACGCATCTCGGATAAGATTTCCAGCTGTTCTTCGCTTACTATATCCGCAGCAATCTCGAAGTGGAAGTTCGTTACTCCGTTGTCGTGCTCATGAATGTATCTCCATATCTCCATGGCGTGCCGGTGGCTGCAGTTGAAAGTTCTATCCACGAATTTCACCTGGGTCACGCGATTATCTAAGAAAAATTGAAGCTCCTTTTTTACGATCCGGGCATCTCTCAGGCGCACCTTCTTATCGATGGAAGATAGACAATAGCTGCAGCGATAGGGACAGCCTCTGCTGGTTTCATAGTATATGATTCTATTTTGAAAGGGCTCGAGATTCTCATACAAAAAGGGGAGAGTACTGATGTCGGTCAGTTCCTGCGCTTCGGTCGTTGTAATATTCTCTCCGGCGCGGAATGCAATACCCGGGATTTCGCACAAAAATGGTTGCGTTAAAACATCGGATGAATGCTCCGGGGTCACTTTATCCGGAGACTCTTTCCCCAGGGTCCGTAAGTAATATTGCAGCAGGCTGAGAAAGGTCTTCTCACCTTCGCCTATCATCACTCCGGTAATCATAGGATATTCCTTCAACAGCTTTTCTGCATCGAAGGAAACCTCAGGGCCGCCCAGCCATATGGGGAGGGTCGGCATAATCTTATGAAGCTCTGTGATAATTTCACGTATCATTCGGAAATTCCAAATATAGCAGGAAAAGGCAATGACTTCAGGGCGATGCTTATAAATGTCGGACAATATACTTTCTACTCTGTGATTGATGGTATATTCGGCAATTGCAATGTGAGAAGCATACTCTTGTCCTGCGTAGGCGCGGAGGCTGTATAGGGCAGGGTTTGAGTGAATGTATTTTGCATTTAGAGCGGTTAGTAAGAATTTCACGTTTTTAGCTGGGTCCTTTCCTTATTGAAATGCGCTACATATTTTGCATTCCTACAAGAAAATTATGCCATACATTCAGGGTTAAGTCCACGTCATTTTACAGACTTAAAATGCGCCCCGAAAATCAATTTCAGGGCGCATTCTATTTGTTGATATTTTCTGCTTATCGATACTTTCTATAATGTACTGATAAATCTGTCAAATGCAAGCCGGCCTTCCGGCGTTCTCTTATAAACTCCGGCGTCCTCAAGTACCTGCATAAATATGTCTCCGATTTCCTTTTGAAATATTTTCATTAATTTCTCTTTCGTGTCACGGCTCGCAGCTTCATATTTCGGAAGAAATTCTTCTACCCAATCCGCATGCTTTCCGAGCACTTCATCTATATGAATATCTTCTTCTGCTAAAATGGCCTTTGCCAAGGCATCCATTTCATCCTTTAGTCTGGCCGGGAGGACGGCAAGTCCCATTACTTCGATCAGGCCGATGTTCTCTTTTTTAATATGATGGAGCTTGGCGTGGGGGTGATATACACCCAGGGGATGTTCTTTTGTTGTAATATTGTTTCGCAGCACCAGATCCAGCTCAAATTTATCCCCGCGCTTCCTTGCGATAGGGGTAATAGTATTATGCGGTTCTTCCTCGGTATACGCATAGATAAAAGCCTTCTCGTCGGTGTAGCCGCGCCATTTATCCAGTATTATGTCCGCAAGTGAGATAAGGCGTTCGCTGTCCTTAGAAGATATACGGATTACGGACATGGGCCAGTTCACTATGCCCGCTTCCACATCTTCAAAGCCATGCACTTGAAAAGTTCTCTCTACGGGAGCCTTCGCCATGGCGAATTCATAATGGCCTCCCTGAAAATGATCATGGCTTAAAATGGAGCCTCCTACAATAGGCAGGTCGGCATTGGAACCTACAAAATAGTGCGGGAACTGCTTTACAAAATCAAAGAGCTTGCAAAAAGTGGCATGATCAATCTTCATCGGCTCATGGACCGAGTTGAATACGATACAATGCTCGTTATAATATACGTAAGGGGAATATTGCAGGCCCCACCGAGAGCCATTGATCTCTACAGGCATCACTCTGTGGTTCTGCCTTGCCGGATGGTTTACGTGTCCTGCATAGCCCTCGTTCTCCCTGCAAAGCAGGCACTTCGGATAACCGCTGGGTCTGGCATTTCCGGCTGCCGCTATAGCCTTAGGGTCTTTCTCAGGCTTGGAGAGGTTGATAGTAATATCCAAATCCCCATACTTTGTGGATGCAAGCCATTTCTGATCCTTCTTAATACGATATCTTCTGATATAATCCGTATCCTGACTGAATTGGTAATAAAAATCTGTCGCCTTTTTGGGACTTATCGCATATAATTCCTTGAATCTGCGAATCACTTCGCTGGGACGGGGTACGAGCATTCCCATAATCTTCGTATCGAACAGATCTCTGTATACGATGCCATCCTCAGACAAAATGCCGGTTTCATAGGCGTAGTCCGTCATGTCCTTAAGTATACTTTCTAAATCCTCTTCTGCTGCTTCTGCACTGCTGCCGTATTCCTCCGGGCTGTCTAGTCCAAAAAGCTCAATCAATTTATTGATGGTATATATTTTGTCTTCTTCTTCAATCAGTCCCGTATGAAGGCCATACAGAACCAATTTCTTAATATCTTGCAGTATCATCTCATCCGCCCCTTCTTAATTGCAAATCTCAGAAGGGCCGTCTCCGATTTCCACCGCATAAAAATCAGCAGCATATCCGATTTTCTCTTTGTATGCAGCGCCAACCTTTTCTATGAAGGTATCAATAGCCTCCGTCTTAACAATGCTCACCGTACAGCCGCCGAAACCGGCGCCTGTCATTCGGGAACCAATGCATCCGTCTATTTTCCAAGCTTCTTCTGCCAGCGTATCCAACTCGATACCGGTCACTTCATAATCATCCCGAAGGGATATATGCGATTCGTTCATAAGCTTGCCGAACAGTTCCACATCGTTGTTCTTCAAGGCCTCTACTGCTTTTATCGTTCTCTGATTCTCATACACCGCATGCCTTGCACGCCTTATGCGAACCTCATCCTTAATCATAGGTTTATAAAGCTCGAACTGCTCTTCGGTTAAATCTCCCAAGCCATCGATTCCCACCGCAGCTTGAATCTCCGCAAGTGCCGTTTCGCATTCATTTCTTCTTTCATTATATTTAGAATCGCCCAGACCTCGTTTTTTATTGCTGCATGCGATCACAATCTTTGCATTCTCCAGCTTAATAGGCGCGTATTCGAAGGAAAGGTCCGCCGTATCCAGGAAAATGGCATGTCCCTTTTTGCCCATGGCAATTGCGAACTGATCCATAATACCGCAGTTAACCCCGTTGAAGTTGTTCTCGGAATACTGTCCGATCAACGCCAAATCCTGATTGCTCACATCGAAGCCATAAAATTCTCTCAGTATATAACCCGTAAGAACTTCCACCGATGCAGAAGATGATAATCCTGAGCCGTTAGGTATATTCCCATTTAAGAGTAAGTCCATTCCGCAGGGAATCTCATATCCCTTCTTTTCAAAGGCCCACATAACTCCCTTCGGATAATTGGTCCAGCCGGCTTCCTTCTCCGGCTTCAAATCCTCCATACCGGATTCGATTATTCCCAGCGATTCAAAGTTCATGGAATAGAAGCGGAGCTTCTTGTCATCTCTTTTTCTCGCTGCGCCATAAGTACCCATAGTAAGCGCACACGGAAAAACATGTCCTGCGTTGTAATCCGTATGCTCTCCTATCATGTTAACGCGTCCCGGCGCAAAGTAAACCTTAGCCTGAGCGCTGTTTCCGAACACTTCCTCAAACTTTTTCAGCATCATTTCTTTCATAGTCTCACTCATACCCGTCTCTTTCTGTTAAAATCATAGTTTCTCGTAGCTATCTCTCTACTTAAAATTATAATAAACCGACGTATAAATTCCATGATACTTTGTTGCAATTACCAGTCAAAATGTTAATTATTTAACTTCTAATCTGATTGATTTGATCGATAAATTTTTCCACCTGTTCCAAGTGTTCTTTGTTTCTTCTTGTTTCCCCTTTCGCTATATCCTTCCGGTAAGCGGATGGAGACATTTCCTTCATCTGTCTAAATGCTTTCGTAAATACAATAGGATCCTGATATCCGCAGGAAAGAGCAACGCTCTCCACAGAAAGAGTCGTGAGCTGCAAAAGCTCCGTCGCTTTGGCGATGCGGAAAGTTGTCAGAAACCGCTGCGGCGACATTCCCAGCGAATTTTGAAAAAGCGTATATAAATAACTCCTATTGATACATACATAATCCGCCACATCCGTCACTTTTATGGGATTGCAATAATTTCCCTGAATGAATTCTACGGCTTTTCGCACATAAATATTTGCCCTGTCACTTTCATTTCTTTCTGTAACCGGCACGCCCTCGGCTATGATGGAGAGAAAAATTCCCAGCTGTCCATTTCTTCGAAGGTCATTAGCTATCCCAAAGGTGTTATGCTCCATCATATCCCTTACGATCTGATACAATTCATCGGAACGCTCCGATTTAAACACCGGATGAGTCACGGATAAACCGACGGACTTCACGTATTCCTCTGCATTGGTTCCACTGAAACCGACCCACACATAGGTCCATGGGTTTTCTTCATCCGACTGATAAAAAGCAAGTTCCTCCGGAGTAATCAAGAAGCCGTATCCCGCCTCCAGCGGATAAACCGTTTCTCCGATAGAGAGCTTGCCCTTACCGCTCAAAACATAATGAATCAAATAATGGGGCTTTAGAGCCGGTCCAAAGCTATGAAGCGGCTCCGTCTTCGAACAGCCGCAGCAATTCACATACAAGCTCCCCGTCTTTTCCCCCGCAAATTCCAACTTATAAGCCTTTTCCATCTTTCCAAGCTCCTCACGCCATTACAGCTTTACGCTATTTCTTCAGCACACTTTTCACCTTCTCAGCCGCTTCCGTGATTGCATCCACCACCGCATCACACCACGCATCGAATTCAGGATCCTCCCTCTGGTATTCCGGATGCGATAAAATATAGTCTACCGTCTGCCTGATTCCCTGATCGTATCTCACCTTTGCGGTGAAGCCCGGAACCAGACGTTTCAGCTTCTGATTATCGAATACCACCGTATTCGCTTTATCTCCGATAAGTCCGCCCTTGAAATCATATACATCGCTGCTTGCATCCAGAAATTCCGATGACACATGTATAGCAATAAGCGGCACGCCCAAAGCCTTGGCAACGGCTTCATATGCCTGATTCCAGGTGAGACTTTCATCGCTTGTAATCTGCACCGCTTCACCGATAGCGTGGATATTATTCATAAGTCCTATAAATCCTCTGGCAAAATCGCTGTTATGAGTCATAGTCCAAAGAGAGGTTCCATCTCCGTGAATGATGACCGGTTTTCCTTCCATCATCCTCTTGATGACCTGATAGCTACCCTTATTCCCATGCGCACCAACCGGAACGGAACGTTCATCATATGTATGGCTGGGCCTTACGATCGTAATTGGAAAGCCTTCCTCCCTATACAGCTTCATAAGGTATTCTTCCCCTTCTATTTTATTTCTGGAATACTCCCAATACGGATTGGAAAGAGGTGTTCCCTCCGTAATACGGTAATCAGACAAGGGCTTCTGATAGGCCGATGCCGAGCTGATGTAAATGAACTGGGAGCATCTTCCTTTGAACAGCCTATAGTCTCTTTCCAGCTGCCTCTTTTCAAACGCGATGAAATCTGCTACCACATCGAATTTCATATCTCCAAGCAGTTCTTCTACCCTTTCCTCATCCGCGATATCCGCAATGATGGAATGCACCCCTTCCGGCAGTACACCGCCCCGGTTTCCTCTGTTTATCAAATACAGCTCATGTCCTTCCTCCAGTAACTGCCTCGAGATAGCCGTACTGATCGTGCCGGTCCCTCCTATAAATAATGCTCGCATTTATTGTCCTCCTTTATAATAAGGCCTCCGGTTCGCCAGCCTTCGCTAGTCTCAAAACCGGACGCCTTACTTCTTTCCATAATTTTAAAAATATTCATATATCTATCATCATTCATATGTCTTAAAAACATATCCAGTTTGCTCAGCAAAGCGCTTTTCACAATAGGCTGTATGGCTTTATTATATCATCATTTTTATGGATAAGCTATAACTTTGTATAGTCTTTTCCATGTTTTGGTGCCAGAAGCCTTTCTTTATATTTCATAAAAAATGTAATATTGTGTAGGATTTCAGTGCGAACAAGTTTCCAAATCCATTTACCTAAATATTATATTATCAGGCTAACTCATATTTGACTCCAAAATTACTACAATGGCGGTACAACACAATAAATGTTGTTTCATCATACCCCTATAGAAAAGGCGGCGCATGGATATTCCCGATGCGTCGCCTTTTCAGCGTAGACGGAAAAGAAAAGGCAGGATGAATGTCAGTATTTATCTTCCGCTTGCGAAGCGCCTTCCTTTACTCTTTTATAATAAGCTTTTGTTCCAAACAGCAAAGGTATCATGGGAAAGATCAGCAATAACGCGGCCCATAGATAAATGCTTTCTGTTGGAATGTTTTCGGTAATTCCATATTCATTGACAATACTTCCAGCTCCATTTTTAATAATAATATTTCCGATTACCGTACCAATAATCATTGGAATCAAGGTAAAAAACAATACGCGTATTCCCTCAAATTGACCACGGCTTTCCTGAGGATAAAGCTGCTTTACCCACATTGTCATACTTTGCACTACAAGTATGTAGCCTGCACCGGCCAGGAAAATTGCAAAAAACAAAAGAAGATTTTGCGGGCTGAATAATTTTTGCGTATCAACATTTTCAGGACGAATAAACAATGCCAAAATCCAAAGGCCTGCCATGTTAATGATAATTGCTGCAAATGTGATAATCGGTGTCTTATCACGGTTAATCAGTCCAATACATGGAATGACTAATAAAGATGCCAGCAAAAGCCCGATGCCCTGAATAAGTCCCATGCTGTCCGCGCCAAAGCCCATACGATAGATCATCCAGTTGCCCATATGTACAAAATAAATGTTAAAGGAAATGAAAAATAGTGCTGTAGTAACACATACCAGAAGAAGTTCTTTTTGTGTGAACAATCCTTTGGAACGGAAGACAGCAGTAAACTGCTGCCATAAGGTGCCGTTTCTGTGCGGTAAAAGAGTCGGACTGTCTTTCAAAAATAGCAAGGATAAAATACCCGCAGTAATTACAAAAATGCCCATACACCAGAATAGACGGTTGTAGTTATCATCACTGCCAATAAGTAAACCGCCTGCTACTGTACCAATAATAGTACCGATTACAGGTAAAAAGGCAAGTACAGCTCCTACTTGCCCACGGTTTTGGTTTGTGGTCAAATCATTGCTCCATGCGCTAAAGCCTGAGTCGTTACCCATTGAGCCGAAAAAACTCATGATATTATCGATTAAAATTACTAAAAAGGCAATCCATATTGATGATTTCGCTCCCATAGCAACGATGCCTGTATTTAAAAATTCTGTAAAACCAAATACAATCGTAAAAATTCCCCAGGCAATGTAGCCAAATGCTATAAATTTACGCCGTGAACCGATACGGTCGGACAAAGTACCAAATAGAAAGGTGCTAAAGGTAGTAACCAGAGCACTGGTAACAACCATTAGGGTAACTATAGTAGAGTCCTTGGCAATCTTGGCGTATACAAAGGTATTAAACCATTGGTTTTCAATATTCCAGCATAGCTGTCCGGCAAGCCCCAGTCCCCAGAGAAAAAGCCAAAAATGTGCAGAATTTGTTTTTGTTTTCATCCATAAACGCCTTTCATTTTTACAATAATTATACAGTTTATTGATTCAGGGGAGACTTATTCTTTTCCTGTCTCAGAAACCTTTACCCGTGCTTCTTCGCTTAATCCCTGTAAAAACCTCAGGTTCATTATGATCAGATGAGCTTTCCACCAATTTTCTGCAATATGCCATTGCTCTAAATATTCTTCCCATTGCCAGTTGATTGACCATGTTCCATCTGTATTCTGCTTATTCTTTATGAAATTACATTCATAATCCGCCAACTCTCCGAAGCTATGATACAGAAAACACTCCTTATCCATGAAGAAATGAGATGGCTTACATACATAAGAGTCACTCCATGTGTCCCTATTCCATGTCAGAATTTTATTTACCTTCTGCTGTAAAATCTTCTCGACTTCATCGATTGACAGTTCATCGGCAAGACCCGCCTTACGGCAATACTGCGTCATCCTCACATAACAGGCAAGTATATGCATCTCATCGCACTGATCCGCTTCTTTCAGATAAACAATCGCTTCCTTAACAATATCATAACATTTTTTATAAATATTACTACCCTTACCGGCAAAGCTCAGAGCAAAGCCTGCCAATGCAGCGGTTGGATTATAGGTAATCGTATCATAGGATTGATTGTCATACATCCACCAGGACGCATGGGGATAATCATTATTTGATGGCACTGTATTAAGCCAGCATTTTCCATTAAAATCCTTGCCGCTTTCCAAGTACCTAAGTATCCCCCGAGTGATAGGATGATTCTCTTCAAGGCATATCTCATGCAGTATTTCTGTCGCCGCCCAGGTTTGTATCGGTGAAGAAAACGGGTTAAAGGAATCCGCCTCCAAAGCATGTCCGAATCCGCCATCATCATTTTGATATTCGATAAGGGCCGCCAATACGGCTTCCCGGCTGCCATTTTCAAATAAATACCGAAATCTTGCCCTGTCTATCGGCCTGGCATTATAACAAATCCATTTTCTCGCTTTATCAAAGACACTGTTATCCATACTATACTTTTATCTCCTTTATATTTTATTTACACATAAAATATACCAATATCGGATAAGTGTATTGGATAAATGCGACATGATTTTTTGTGCAATCTATGCCGATAAGCTTTCGAATCCAACACTCTTATAATGCAGTCCGGAAAAAATAATCTATCTGTTTTTCACCCTCTGTGTATAAATAAGAACCATACACCGGTAATGTACAGCACATTACCCGCCTGCCTGCCGGAATCAGTATTTGATATCCGTTGTTCGAAATAATACAGGCAGGTCTTTCGGATTCTGCACCGAAAGAAATATATCTTGCCGTATCCTTGAGATCAAGCCACTCATTGTCGGATCCGCCTCTTGCTTTCAATATTTCTTTTGAGGTCCAGTTAAAATAAGTCCATGTTTGATTCCCGGGTAATTTCTCTATCTGTCTCGGAAGCCGGATACTTTCCGAAAGAAGTTGCTTTTCTTTTGCCGTGCAAAAAGAGATTGCACCTGCTTTCTTATCTATACACAGGTGCAGCTTTCCGGTCGCCAGCTCCACTCGGTCCCTTAATTCCTTAAAACTCCAGACAGGGCTTGGCTGCGTCACAATTTCTTTCGGAATATCCGCAAGCTTTTCCAGCGTCTCCCTCGCAAAGCTGACCCGGATGGTATCTTGTGTAATCGACGTAAGCCGAAGCACTCCGCAGGCATTAGTCAGCTCAAGATAGCTTTTATTACCTGTTACCCATCGTACAGACAAATTAATATTAGAATGACCTGGCGGTCTTAAGCTGGTGGTACCCGGCATCCCGCCGAACTCTCCTACCCCCGTCCTTCCTATTGCTGCCTTTCTTACGACGGCTTTTCTTACCATGTCTCCGCTCTCGGACTCCTCCCGGACTTTCTGCCGTATTCTCGCAGGGGCTTTTGCTTGTATATTCTCAGAAGACTTCTCGTTTCCCGAATTCTGCACCACAATTCTTCTGGGGCCAATCCGGTTACGGAGTTCCATTTCGCGCTTCCCATCCAATGCCAGCTCCAACTCCAGCTCCTTTTTGGTCTTAGGTTGACTCTCGAATTGGGACGGAGCAATGGGTTTTGGCTGCTCCTTAAGGTATTTCAGCTTCTTCTCTTCCGATACCGGAGCTCCAATCAAATCCGTCAGCCTTCCCGAATAAAGTACCACCATTTCATGCAGCGCTCTCGTAGCTGCAACATATAGCAGTTTTGCAAAGCCATCTTCGGCCGGGTAGTTCTTATCGTCCGCATTAAATAGAAGGACGGCATCGAATTCCAATCCCTTGGCATATTCTATCGGAAGAACCATTACACCGCTCCCAAACTCCTCCGTTTCAGAATTAAAGTCGCGAATCGCCACTCTTTTCCTCAGTTTTTCCGATACTTTGACCGCCTCCTCTTCATCTCTGCAAATAACCGCAATTGTTTCATATTCCTTTTCCTGCCATTGCAAAATCGTGCCTACAGTCTCCAAAACCAGTTGTCCCTCATCCTCACATCTTGTAGTCCGAACTTCACTTCCGTGCCGGATGATCGGCTCAACCGGATATATGGGAAAGTTTCCATGCTGCAGGATATTGATTGCAAAATTCGAAATTTCCACCGTATTCCGGTAACTTTTCTTCAGGATCCCAAAATAATCAAACTCTCCGGGAAGCATAAGACTTCTTAATTCCTCCCAGTCTGTCAGTCCGTAATCGAAGTAAATATTCTGAGACACATCGCCCATAATGGTATAGGTACATTTACTAAGGCAATATTTTAACGCTCCATATACCATCATACCAAAATCCTGAGCCTCATCGATCACAACATGACTTGCTTCCTGGATTACCTCCGTCTCCTTGATTCGTTTGTACAAATAAGAAAGTGCTGCCAAATCATAAAGATCGAACTCCGTTCCGGATAACAAATTCATGTTTCTCTTCACATTTTGTTCACGCAAAAAGTCGCCGTACAATTCAAAAATAGAGCCCTTCCACTCTCTTTTTCCAAAATATGTCTGATAATACCGAAGAAGCGCCTTCTGCTCTTCCAGCGGATAGGTATGGTATTTTCCATATATCTCATTTTCCACTTTTGCCATAAGGTGCTCGGTCAGCTTATCCAGTTTGTCCGGAAGCGATAAAAAATGAAACTCCTTAAGCAGCTTTTCAATCATGGCCCGGCTCATCAACAGGTGACAGGTTTTTTCTGCGAAGATATCCTCCCGCGGAATATAATTCCACTCATATCTCTCACAAAAATCTTCTAAATCATGGAACCAGGAAAAACTGCCTTTTACACAGGCCGTTTTGTCTCCCTTGTCCAGGCTCTTTAACGTAAACTTCTGTTCATCCCAGTCCTCATACAGAAGCCGTATAAAAAGCTGTTCCATCGTCATCTGCGAAGCCCCGTAAACATCCAAGTCCGGCAAAATACCCGTGATATAGTTCAGGAGGATGCGGTTACTGCCAATAATGTAGAAATCCTTTGGTTTGAATTCCAAGTCGTAATTATACAGTATATAAGAAATGCGATGCATCGCCACTGTTGTTTTACCAGAACCGGCTCCGCCCTGTACAATAACATTGTGCTGTGGCTTCTTACGAATAATCTCATTTTGTTCCTGCTGAATCGTGGCGATTATCTCGCTTAAAACGGCCCGCTTATTTCTGGCAAGGTATTTCGTCAGCAACTCGTCATTTGCCACTACATCAGAATCAAAAAAGTCCTTCAGTCTATCATTTTCTATTTCATAGGTACGTTTTCTGGAAAGATCTATCTCAAATGCTCCTTCGCCTTTTACGGAGTATGTACATACTCCGAGAGATTTCTCATAATAAACCGATGCAATCGGTGCTCTCCAGTCAATGACGATCAAATCTGCGGCTTCTTTGCTGATCGCAGACTTCCCAATATAATAACACTCCTGCTTCAGCAGATTTCTATCCCTAAAATCAATTCTTCCAAAATACGGCTTTTTCCTGCTGCGCTCCATGCGGAGCAGTTCCTGCCTGACTTGCTGAAATCTGGCATCAGTATTAAACCACAGCGCCAAACCTTCTTTATCTTCCACATCATATACTTCCTTCAATTCATGCAGCTCATCTGCCAGATTCTGAACAACTGCTTTTGTCCGGTTCAAATTCTCGTCTGCAATAGCAATAATATCTGAAAGCATTTTTGTTTCTTCTTCCAGGGTAACTCCCGGCAATCTTTTCGTCCGACCTTTCTGATTCATACTAGTCCTCCATTTTTTCCCATTCCATTTATACTATCATCTTGTTACTGTTCACTCCGCTCACAGTAACGCATGATTTTTGCAGTTAAATTCGCTTCGCGAGGCAGAAATCATCTCTTGAATCACGTTCTTACGCAGCTTAACAGCAAATATTAAGCTGCTGTGTAACGGTAACTCCAGCTGTAACAATGGTAACAAAAAAAGAAAAAAAATAGTAGACTTGTAATAAAAAAATATGTATAATGGATAATGAAGTGTGCCCTGACAAATGTCAGGGCATTTTTTTGTGCTCTTAAGCCTGTTAATTTTTCGACATTTTTTTACACTTTACATCTCAAAGTACATAGAATAATACTATAAGAAAGCTCAAGGAGTAATCACATGGACTTTAACACCGGCAACTCCATTTATAATCAGAATGATATAAATCGAGGTTCCGTCCCTTATATAACAGATCTCCGGCAAGAGGTCATAGATAACACTCTTTTTTATACTACAAGATGGACCAGCAGAAACCTGCAATTTGCACTTATGTCCGTACCCATGAATACGGAAACCGGCTTGGATGTCCATTATAATTCTGATCAGTTTTTTTATATTGAAAGAGGTGAAGCATTGGCTTACATGGGAAATTGCTATAATTGCCTCAACATTCAAGTAAACGTGTATGAAGGCTACGCCATAATCGTCCCTGCCGGAACATGGCATAATGTCGTAAACATTGGCAGTTCAGACTTAAAAATGTACAGCATTTATGCCCCCGCTATGCATTCTTATAACACTGTTTTCAGAACAACACAAGAATGGTTTGATTTCTACGAAGATAATAATACATGGGCACCGCGATAATCTGAATACCTAAAGTCTGTGTTCACATTATAACACGCGAATGTAGTCCTCAATTAACTCGACAATATCCTGATTTTCCATATTTATTACTTTTGTACCGCAATTTGTATATAAATAGAGTGTTTTTTCACACCGCTGATCTAATAAAGACAAAAAAATTTTCACCTATTAAAAGACGGAACCATAATCGGCCATAAGGGTATGCATCTGGTAAGCAGCCAGTATAATGCTATTAAAGAAGCCGCATCAGATCAGAGCATTACAGAATTAAGTGAAACCGTTTACTACGCAAATAGAATCGCCGGCTTAGGCTTAACGGAAAATATCAAGGAAAAATATCTTAAACGAAGTGATAAGCTTGGAGAACCGGCAAATGCTTTGTTAAGCATCTCAAACGGATTCAGGCACATTATTATGGAAATCAATGAATCTTCCGAACAGATGACAATAGAATCCATCAGGGGCCTAATCCTTTTATAACAAATCTAAGGCAAGATGTCCTGAACAATACTAACTTCTTTACTGCCCGGCAGACTGGTCGTTATACGCAATTGGGAGTAGTGTCAATTCCGGTTAATGGTTGTACGGAAAACTATTAAAATGAAGAAATACTACCGCACTCATTGTGGTGCTGATGCTCATGACAGACGCTGCCGGTGGTTATCAACTCACCCCTCAGGTAAAACTCCACCGCTGTCTTAGCGTTGCCGGACGCTCCGGTGATGACCTCGACATCCCGCTGGTTGAAAATATCCACAGCTCCCTGACCCATGCCGCCGCTGATAATAACCTTCACGCCCCTGTCCGCAAGGAAATTAGGCAGAAATCCGGGCTCGTGGCCGGGATTATCCACGGATTCTGCTTTCGTGATCTTATAATTTTCAACATCATACAGCATAAAGTTGACACAGTGTCCAAAATGTTCCGTTACATTATCTCCTTCGGCTGCAACCGCAATTCTCATCATATTTTTTCCTCCGATTCATTTAATTTAAATAATCGTCCTGCCATTTGTCCGCTAACGGTGTCAAACCAGTTCCCGTCAAACAGCTCAATCATCCCTGCATCGCAGGCCGCCGAGATTTGGGGATCGATGGGCAGCTTCGCCAGAACGTCAATCCCGTGTTTTCCGGCAATCTCATCAATATGGCTCTCCCCAAAGATTTTGTAGTCCTTCCCATTGTCCGGACACTTAAAATATGACATGTTCTCCACCAGTCCCAGCACGGGAATTTTCATTATCTCTGCCATCTTCAGTGCCTTGGAGACAATCATGGAAACCAGCTCCTGTGGCGAAGTGACAATAATAATTCCATCCACGGGGATGGACTGAAAAACCGTCAGTGGAACATCACCGGTTCCGGGCGGCATGTCAATAAATAAAAAGTCCAAATCGCCCCAAATCACATCCGTCCAGAACTGCTTTACCGTATTACCAAGAATCGGCCCGCGCCAGATTACCGGGTCGGTATCGTTTTCCAAAAGCAGATTGACGGACATAATCTCAATACCGGTCTTGCTCTGCTTGGGGTACAGCCCTAATTTGCTGCCCTCAGCTTTTCCGTGGAGTCCAAAGGCCTTGGGGATGGACGGACCCGTCACATCCGCGTCCAGCACACCCACCCGGTATCCAAGCCGCTGCATGGTGACTGCCAGCAGGGCACTGACCGAGGATTTCCCGACGCCGCCCTTTCCGCTAACAATACCGATTACTTTTTTTACATGGCTCAATTCATTGGGCACAGCACGAAAATCATACTTTTCGTCATTGCGGTCAGTGCAGTCATCGCCGCAGTTTCCGCAGTTGTTGTCACATTTTTCGTTCATACTCTTTCACCTTCGTTCTCCATATCCGTAAAGTGCCTGCCACACCGATGTCTAAGGCATCCTGTGCCGCCGCAGCCACGCCCCTGTCCGTCGCAAAGCCGGTATTCGCCGCCTTCTATCAGGAGCACCTTGCCGTTTACCAGCGACTGTGCCAGCTTCTTCCGGGCACTGTCATAGATACCTTGCACTGTGGTACGGGAAATATCCATCTGAGACGCGCACTGTTCCTGGGTAAACCCGTCCATATCAATCAGTCGGATGGACTCAAACTCATCTACCGTCATCTTCACAATGTCCTCCGAATGTAAATCCAACGGACCGAACCGATTGCTTTCGGGGAGACAGCAGACCCTTCTCCATTTTCTTGGTCTTGGCATCATTTCACCTCATTTCCGTTTACATCACAGACTTTCCAGCAGCCTGCCAATGTCTGCAAGCGGTTTTTCAATCCACGCTTCTGTGGCTGAAAATTTCCCTCCGATTATCCTTTGTCAATTCTTTGCTGACAGAAGCGCCGCAAACCGCATCCAATGATCCTCGGACAGGACATATCGAGTCCCAGATCCGCACCATTTCTTTCTGATAAATTTTTCATCAGCTTGCAGTTTCCGGCATATGCCGCTTATACGCTTAGTATACTCCATTTCAGACATATGTCAATAACTATGATTCTGTTTTTATTACATTTCGCTCCACCTGTTACTGTTCACTGCGTTCTCAGCAACGTATGATTTCTGCATATTAATTCGCTCTGCGCAGCAGAAATCATCTCTAAAAAACATATACCCATATTTCTTGTCAATATCTGAAAAATCGTTTACAATAGGTGATAATGCATTAAAAGCAGACGATTTTGTCCGGTTAAAGGTTGCAGCCGGATTTATGGACAGATCCCTGCAACAAGCCGGGCAAGCCCTTAGAAATGGATTGTTTAATGTTTCAGCAATATATAGTGGCAAGGTTGTTGGGATGGGACGGCTTGTCAGTGACGGAGCCATGTATTGGTTTTTGCAGGGAATTACTGTTTTACTCGAATACCAAGGAATAGGAATCGGATAAAGCATTGTAAACAGACTTATAGAGCATATGAGAACACCGCTATTCCCGGTGCTAAAATAGAGGTAGGTTTGACAGCAGTGGAAGGTATTGAAAGCCAACTACTCCAATAGAAATCCGGTTAAAATTCCATTGAATAAAAGCGCGATCAAACATCAGATTAATTGTCTCTGTCACATACCCTTTTCCCTGCTCTGCCGGATCGGAGATGATAATGGTAAAATCGGTGAAGCGCCATTGCGGAAACATTCGCAGCCCCGGTTTCTCCCATTATCTTGTTGCCTCTATCCGTTATTGTATACCAATACCAATCTTCGCTATCAATGCATTTACGAATGGCCGCAAGCTAAAAGGTATAATTACAACAGAGATTCTATTGTTCAAGAAGGAGAATTTCACATGGAAAATTGGTTTACACTTGATCAAATTGATATAAATACTCACATAATCAGCGAATACCGTCATTGGGAGGAAACGCACTGTTATCTGCTTGAAGGTAACGAGCGGTGCTTACTCATCGACACAGGCCTAGGCATCTGTAATATTTCCGAAGAAGTGAAAAAGCTGACGGACAAGCCGGTAATCGCCGTGGCAACACATATCCATTGGGATCACATCGGCGGACACGAATACTACCCAGATTTCTATGCACATGAAACAGAATTAAACTGGCTGAACGGCGAGTTCCCACTGACGATGGATACCATCCGGGATATGGTGACAGACCGTTGTGATTTGCCGGAGGGCTATGATGTCAACACTTATAAGTTCTTTCAAGGAATGCCGACACGGGTACTGCAAGACGGTAACACCATTGACCTAGGGGGACGAGTGATTACTGCATTGCATACGCCGGGACACTCTCCAGGACATCTATGTTTTTGGGAACCACAGCATGGATACTTATTTACCGGCGATCTTGTCTACAAGGACACGCTGTTTGCATATTACCCTTCCACCGATCCACAGGCATATCTTACGTCACTTGAAAAGATTGCTATTCTACCTGTGAAAAGCATATTTCCGGCTCATCATAGCCTGGACATTCAGCCCGAAATTCTGATCCGTATGCGAGACGCTTTTCTCCAACTGAAAGCTGACGGAAAGCTTCATCATGGAAGCGGCACCTTTGATTACGGTGATTGGGCTGTTTGGCTGTAGTAATATATATTGCAATTTGCCAAACACATTTAAGCGACACACAATGAACATAATGGTCATTCCCCAACCGATACATAACGCAACGTGGCGGATGGAATTCCGATCGTACATTAAAAGCAATTTACCGGGTAATGATTGAGGAATATAGCAAGAAATATACAGACATTACCATCGGACATTCTGATAAAATACAACACGAATTACAACACAAAAAATAAAGAGCCTAGTATTTACTAGACTCTTAAAGAGCGCGAGACGGGACTCGAACCCGCGACCCCGACCTTGGCAAGGTCGTGCTCCACCAACTGAGCCACTCGCGCAAATGTAAAACAACTATGATGAACAGCATTAATGTACTCTTTTAACGCGTCAACATTGATTATTTTACATATAACTGACCGTTTTGTCAACCACTAATTGTATTTTTTCTAATTATTAATTCCAATGTACTTTTTACCTATTTAATTACTCCGTCACCTTGCTGATGCTTACCGTTAAATTGCCATCCTTCACATCGGAATGGATACATATGGGATAATCGTAGGGGTTTTTGAACTTCAGGTCCTTCGCGCCTTCCACGATTGCTGAATCGAGCCCCTGCGGTACATAATCCACCTCTAAGGAATGCGTGTAGCGCTCTGTCGCCGGGATGGAAGAGAGCAGCATCGTCACATAGAGAGTTGAGGACACCTGGCAGATTCCTCCGCCTATGCTCGTCACGACCCTCCCATTGGCAAAAGAAGGCGCAAGCTTATATCCGTTTTCCGTGGTTCTTGAAAGGACGGAATTACTGAAGGAAAACGTCTCTTTCGGCTGAATCACCATGCCGTTTATTCTATCGGACGCAAGCTCGATATTTACCGCTCTGTCTTCGTCCGTATTGTATTTCGTGGAATATGAAGAAATCTCATTCACATCCGTCAGCGTACCCGTTTGGGCTGCTGCACGGCCTTCTGCTTTGCCCGACTGGATATAATGATAATAATAAGCGCTCAAATCCTTTATCCCCAAAACAGGAATTAAGTCGAGGTTATTCTTCATGTAAGCCCGCACATTGAAATCTGCCTTGCCTACACGTCCTTCCTTCATGCCCGAGGTTATGAAATGCGTAAGCAGCTTATCCGCATCGCGACCTACCGCCTTCTGTACATCAGGATAAGCATTGTAATAATATTCCGCATCGAACACCGGGGAATAGTCGATCCCTCCTGTGGGAATCTCTCTCGCCTGTGCCGCCGTACCGGATAATAAGCAAAGGTACAGCGCCAAAGCCGCAAATTTTGTCCATTTCTTCATTACGCTTCGTCTCCTTTTAAAAATCATGCTATTTAGCGATCGATGCCCCCTAAATCGCCGACTTTTTAAGCGTAACATAAATAACCTGCCTTTTCCAGCTCATAACTTCTTAATATTATTTAATTTTTAAAAGAACGCACAAAAAAAGCGGGTGATGGGAATCGAACCCACGTATCTAGCTTGGAAGGCTAGTGTTCTACCATTGAACTACACCCGCATGTAATATCCGAAACCGGACATATTTATTTTACCGACAGTTAGGATATTACCATATTTTGTTTCTATGCGCAAGACTTTTTAATAAAAACTTCTATTTACTTTCCTGCACGTCCATCTCAAATATACGATCAGTAATATATTCCTGCATTTGTTCCTTCGGTATCGCCAGCGAAACTGATAACTCCGAATACAGATTATCTTCTGCCATCCTCAAATATTTTTCATCCATTACCGTTGTTTTCTTTCCCTGGGCAATTCTCCTCTGCTTGCGGACATACAACGTCTTTATAACTCTTATCCAGTCTCTGCACTCACCGCTGCGAATAGTTTCCTTATATTTTTCTTCCCTTTGTTTATCATCGCCCACCCACAGCTCTTCGATGTCGGGAATGGCATTGATTAGCGCATCCGCTTCCGCCTTTGTCAGCACCGCTCTCATGACAGTTTTTTCGCTGTCCACCGGTGTAAATATCTTGCTTTCCTTTTGATGGCGGGGAATTAATATATAGTACAGCCTGCTTTCCGACACGCCCTTCATATCGAGAGTTGTAATATCTTCAATCTTGCACACTCCCGTATTTCCATATACAACGTATTCTCCTTTCTCAAACATGCTATCCCTTCTTTTCTTCAATAAAATGTTCATAGTGTCCTACTTATATTTTACCCTGAAAATAGGATTTTACTACCTTTTTTTGCGTCTTTTTCCACTTTTGTCTTATTTACCCTATTATGCCCTGCCTGGATTTGTGCACTTTTCTTACGTTTTATTGAAATATGCAGGAACAAAAGTGTGATTCGTACTCTCTTGGTCCAATACTTCGGCAGCATAGCTTTTATTTCGCACGCGCAGCTGCGCTAGGACTCTCACCTTTACTCAAGCTCTACCCAGCCTTCCATCGAATCGAAGCTGTACTCCAGATTTATCGTTACTTCTTTATTCTGGTAACCGTCAAATCCTATATCCGCAGATTCTATAATGTTTCCGTCGGTATCAATCGCTTCCAGATGCCATACTGTTTCTTCTCCCGTCATATAGATATTAACAATACTGAGAACGCCGAAGCCACCCAGTCCCCCGATATCCTCCGCCAGATTTACCTTTTCAGACTCTTCCGAAGTTCTATACAGATAGACCTCTTTCAAATCCACTCCGGTATTGTTTCTAATCGTTACCGAAATGCCGGCAGCATCGTCCGTTGGTTCTATTTCCCCCATCCGTCCGATAGATTCCAAAATACCGTCGTACATCGCTATATTCGCCTGCAGCTTCTCAATAATCGCATCCAGCTCCTCTTCCGACATTTGTTCCACATCCTGCTGTCCGATAAGGTTGATTTGCTCCGCCATGCTATCCAGCTCTCCGTCCAAAGAGTCGTCCTCCACATCGGCATATGCCTCGATTACTTCATTATGCCTGTTTACCAGCTCGGTGTACACGCTCCTCGCTTCTTCAATTTTCTCCGCAGGAGGTCCTCCGCAGCCTGCCAGCAGCAATACGGCGAGGCATAAGCCTAATGCTTTTCCATACTTTATCATTTATAACTCCCTTTCATTCTTTCTGCCATATCATTTCGAATTCGGTACATCCGGCTAAGTCCGGTTTTATGTCATCCGTTCGTGCCCCCGCATACTTCTTGTTTATCTGAAAGCCTTCCCTTATGTAAAAATTAACGGCCTTTTTGTTCTTACAATATACATGAAGGTTTATCCTGAAATATTTCGATTTGCATATATCCATAAGGGCCTTTCCCACACCCTTTGAACGCATCGAACGTTTCACGAAGATGCCTTCAAGATAGCCCTTGTTTATCCCTGCAAAGCCATGAATACCCTCATGATCCTCATAAACGTAAGCCTCCGACTCGTATAACTGATTTTTAACCGCTTCATAATTGCCCAGCCAGTAGTCCTCAGGAATGAAGTCATGGGCTTCGATATTGGCCTCCAGCCATATCCGGGCAATCTCCTCCACGTCACTTTCTTTCATCCTTCGCACCATCAATATTTCCCTGGCATCCCCGGGAAGTTCATAGGTGCAGTCCAAAAACAGTCTGCTGTTGTGCGCTTCCCTTTCATTATAGGAATACCCCAGCCCACGTCCGACCTCCCTGGCCAGAGCATCAAAAAAGTCACACATTTCAAAAAGTGACTGCCATATGGCTTCCGGATTCCCCGCCGGATACATGAGCAGTATCCGTTCCATCTTATCCTGAGATAAAAATCTGTAAAGACACTTTCCTGATTTTCCTATACTGCTGGAAAAATAAGTATGTATACCTACATACCACGAAAGCATTTTGATAAATTCCGGCCTGACGTGGAAATTCAGCATATCCATAGCATAGGTTATCTCCCCACGCCATAGACCCTTTCCCATATTGTTAAGCAACCACCAGAATTCGTTGCAGCTGCATAAGTATTCTTCCTCTGTGGGCTTTTTTACCCAGTGATCCTCATCAGTAGAAGGAGGAATCTGCGGAAATGACTTATCCTTATCCAGAAGAACGATACACAGCCTATCCCGCTCCATATCCTTTATACTGTATTCCATGGTCATAAGGTGAAGGTCTAAGCGGTTGCCATCGGCAAGCTGCATCAGATACCCATAACAATTCTCGAAGTCACACTCATGTCCTAATATACCGCTCATCTTCTCCGGAAATTGCATGTACAGCCGCTCTCCGAACACGTCAATCCAGTTTTCCTCTTCAATAAAAGATTTCGTCTCCGTTACAACATATACGATGTCGTAATCCTGAAATATATCTTTCGGCGCATTCTTGTTTGTTCTGGAGCCGTTCATATACACTCCCCGGATGCGTTCGTCTCTTTCTGCCGTTCCAATTATAAGGTCCATCATTTCTTTTTCACTTCTCATGAATATCTTCCCCCAATTTTTCTGCAATTGCGTTCTTGTCTTCCGAGACCGCTTTACCATCGTTTGACAAGGTCTTATCCGACCGTGCGTGACCTTGTCAAACGATGGTACTTTTATTATAACAACAAATGCAGAATAAACAAACAGTATTCTGTCAAAAGGACCCGGCAAAATGCACAGGTCCTTTGATGAATAGCTAATATTTAATAAAATGACTTACACTGCCCTCCAGTCTTTCCACCACATCATTTACCTCCTGCAAGGCTCTCACGATCTGTCCCATGTTCTCCGACAGCTCAGAAGTATCCTCCGCAACACCGGTAATCTCCTGTGTGCTGTCTCCGACCGTAGTATTGATCCCATCGTTTGCCTTGTTTATCTTTTTAACTAAATAAAGCAGCTCTGACATACAAGTCTTGAAGTCTTCCATAATGCCATCCATTTCTTCTGCTGCTTCAAAATATTCTTTTCCGGTTCTTTCTAATGTTTCATAATCTTCCAATACATTTTTATGTATGAAGGATAATATCTCCTGTGTATCATTGGCCAGATCCTCCACATGTCCTACCACTTCGCCGCTAATATTCTGAATATAATTTGCTGTATTTCTGGAATTATCGGCCAACGCTCTTATTTCATCCGCAACTACCGCGAATCCTCTGCCTGCTTCGCCGGCTCTTGCCGCTTCAATAGAAGCGTTTAGTGCGAGTAAATTGGTCTTGCTCGTAATTCCTAATATTTCTTCCGTCAATTCCGTAATTTTATAGATTTGCTTACTATTTTCCACCGATTCACTCACCGAGGTGTCAATTGACGCAATTATGTTAACCGCTTTTGCTTTGCTGTTTATCGCTCTTTGCTCTACCTCATGTGCTTTTACTTTAACATCTTTCGCGTAATCGCTTCCCCTGGCCGCTTTACCCGCAGCCTGAACAACAGAATTTTCCATATTCAGGGTATCTTCATTCAGCATAGTAATCGTTGCGGATACCTCTTCCATTCCAGCCGCAAGTTCCTGCATCGTTGCCGAAATATTATCAGCTTTCTCATTCGCATTTCCTACATTCTTTTCTACTACTTTTCCTTGTATTCCCAATTCGCTGCAGGATGCGATCATACTCGATATGATATTTTGTACCAATCCCAGGAAATCATTAATTCCTGATGAAAATCTTCCTATTTCATCTCTTGACCTGACTTCGATTCTCTGCGTTAAATCTCCCTCTTTTTCTTTTATCCCATTTACGATCATATCAATTTGTTTTGTAGATTTTTTGACAGGTCTTACCACAGTAAGACTTATCACTATAATACTGATTACAATAGAAATTGCAAAAAAGGCAAATGATCCAAATGCAATGTATGGCACCGTTTCGAATATATCCGCTATCGATGCCTGCTCCCTTCCCATTTCCCCGTTTGTATATTCAATAATCGAATCTATATATCCTTCAATATTTGCATCGAACATGGATAGATTGGAAGTTGCGGATACCTCTGCCTGTTGTTTATTCACCTTACTTGTATTCAGCAGGCTTTCCACCGTTTTTTTATACCGCGCATAATCTGCAGCAAATTTATCGAAGTCCTCACGTCTGGCATCATCTTTGCACAAAAGAGAATCGAAAGCCTTTGTTTTCACATCTAATTCAGCAATTCTTTCATTAATCCCTTCACCTATACTTTCCATATCCCCTTCTCTGTCCGTTAGAACATGAATTAAGACTTGTCCGTTAATATAAGAAAAGTCTCTGGATATTTCAGAAATAGCCTCAACCTCAACTACTTGCTTATCGATGATCTTTTCATTTGCATCGCTAATTTTTTGTAAAGACGATACCATGAACCAGATAACTGCCATGGCCACCAGCGATATTAATAATATTTGAATATATATCTTAGTTCCTATACTGCTCTTTAATTTTTCATTCTTAGGTACATTTTTGTTAGCCTTTTGTTTTTTTTCCCGATTTACACTCATAGCCTTTTGTTCCCTCCCTAATCATACCAACAGTTTTTCGAACTACAGAAAGTTCCAACGTACTAAAAAGCACGTCGGAACCTTTCCTGATTAGATATTAGAAAAATTAACTATTGGAAATTAATTTTCCGCCTCGTTTAGATACAACATCAAATATAACTGCTGCCAAAAGAACCAAACCTTTTACTACCTTCTGAATATTCTGGTCAACTCCCATAATACTCATTCCAAGGTTGATAACACCCATAAGAGCCGCACCGACAATAACGCCGGGAATCGTTCCTGTTCCGCCATAAGCAGATGCACCGCCGATAAAGCAGGAACCGATAGCATCCATTTCATAGTTTGTTCCATAAGTAGGCTGAGCTGATGTCATACGTGCAATCGTGAGCATTCCGGCTAAAGCTGCTAAAAATCCCATATTTAAATATGCAAGGAAATACACCTTATTCGTGTTGATACCGGAAAGCTTCGTTGCTTTTTCGTTACCTCCTACCGCATAAAAATAACGTCCAACGGTAGTATTCGATGTGATATAACCGTATATAAGAACTACGATCATTACCCAGATAAGTGCTGTAGGAATACCTCTATA
>JAEWPN010000026.1 GCA_023399455.1 Bacillota bacterium | reverse complement strand
CAATGGCTTCTATGACTTGGCCACTGCATATCAGTCTGTGCACGTCAACTATTGAAAGCGCCGTGTACCGAACGGTACGCACGGTGCTGTGAGAGGACGGCGGTTAGTCACCGCCTCCTACTCGATTTCCGCTGGTTTCCCGATAGAGTGCGATCATAAAAAAAATGAAAAGAATCAATGCCTGTCTTTTGATTTAATTAGCAAAACAGCCCCCCAGATACCACCTAAAAGCATAACCTCAAATATGCCTAAAATGTGTATTATATAAGTAAATGAAAAATTTATCAGGAGAGCTACCAAATGATTGATACCCAATACCCAGCATAACACGGCTGATTGTATTGTCAATATCTTCATAAATTCCAAATTTCTTTTTACTAATGCATAGATAATTGATATTATAATGCCGATATTCCATAAGGCAATTTCTCGTTGCCATCCATAAGCAATTCCCCAGCTGGTAAATGTTCCCGCTAAATGTGGTATGCAGAGTTGCCAGATCAACGCACCACTGCAAGCGATGAGCATAAAGACGAGGTAACATATATATTGTCTGAGGGTAGGGTTTTCTCTATTATTCACATTATTATCCTCCTAAACATGAAATTTATTTCATATTATTACCGTAAACGATATGTTCCCGGATGTCAAGTATTAATATGAAATTTATTTCATATTAATTGATTTTTATCATTACAGAGTATATAATCATTCTGTAAGCATCAGGAGGTGAGGAAGATGTCTGCTAATGAAATTCGTATCCCAAAACAAAAGCGATCTATAGAAAAAAAGGATGCCATTATTAAGGCCAGTTACGGCTTATTTTGCGAAAAAGGATATTATAAGACAAATACGGCAGAGATCGCAAAAGAGGCCGGTGTCTCTACCGGAATAGTATATAGCTATTTTCATGACAAAAAAGATATTTTAATAGAAGTAGTTAAGCTATATATTTTTCAACTGGAAGAACAATTCAAAATAATACTGGATCAAATCGCTGAAAGGGAAAAACTTGCTTTTGTAATTGGGGAATTTATTGATTTATCTATCTCCTCCCATAAGATGAACAGGGATGCACATAACGAGTTTCTGGCCTTGGCACTGCTTAACAATGATATTCAGGACCTTTTTAATGGTTTTGAATATCAAATGCTCGAAAAGCTATATAAAATACTTATTGAAGTCGGCTATTCAGAAGAGTTTTTAATAGAAAAGCTCCGTATTAGTTATGGCATCATCGAGCAGTTATGCCATGACTATATCCAAGGCAAGACAAGTGATGGCGAGTTAAACAAGATTAAATTTCTGGCTGTCCCTATGATTATGAACTTACTCGGCAACGCATAGCTGGTATGTTTATTATTAGAAACCGGGACATGCATTAAGATGAATGTTGAAAGCAATGGCGGAGGTAATCTGAATGACTAACCTAATTGAGAAAAAACATATCCGTGTAAATGGAGTAGGCATAACATGCTATTGTGCCGGAGACGGTAACGATACTATCGTATTATTGCACGGCGCCGGTGTGGATTCGGCAATGCTTTCCTGGGCCGGGGTGATTCCGTTGCTGTCCGATCAGTATCAAGTCGTTGCGCCGGATCTACCTGGATACGGGACGAGCGACCGGATAAACGGCGAATACACTTTGTCGTTCTATACGGATATAGTAAAGGGCATAATCGAAGAACTGGGGGGTAGACCGGTCATCCTGACCGGGCTGTCCCTGGGAGGCGGTATATGCCTGAATATGGCACTGACATACCCGGAGCTTATTAAGATTCTTGTGCCGGTTGACGCATGGGGGTTATTCGATAAATTGTCATGGCATAGGTTAACCCATTGGTTTATTCGTTCAAAGCTCAACGACAATTTGTACTCATGGACAAATAAATATCCATCCATCATCAGATGGTCCTTAAAATACAGTTTGTTTGGTGATAAATCAAAGATAAGCGATGATTTAGTCGCTGAGATACAAAAAGTTATGCAGGAGCCTGGTGCAGGCAAGCCTTTCATGTCATTTCAAAGAAGTGAGATTACATCTACAGGCCTTACAACAGATTTGTTTGGTAGACTTGAAGAAATAAATTCCCCTACACTGCTTATACATGGCACTCTTGACAAGGCAGTTCCTGTAAAAGGTACTATTCTTGCCGGGAAAAGGATTCCCGATTGCGAAATATACTTAATGGAAGGATGTAAACATTGGCCTCAGAAAGAACGCCCGGAAGAATTCTCAGATTCCCTGCAATTGTATCTTGACAGAAAATTACAGCAAGATTCTAAATAAAATTCAAAAGTTTAACTTCTTTAATCCACGCTCCGTTTAGTCTACGGAGCGTGGATTGTTTTCGCAGACTAACTACCTTACAATGAAACACGAGGTGATTATTATGGATATAAAAAGAAAACGTGAACTTTTGGATGAATGGAAAAATCGTCATCCTGAAATGGGAGTCATCGCTTTTAAATGCGTAGTGACCGGCGAAGAATTCGTGGGGATATCCAAAGATACAAGAGCAGATTTTAACAGCAACCGCTTTAAGTTGTCTGCCGGTGGACATCCTAACAAACGGATGCAGGAACTTTGGGACCAATATGGAGAAAGCGGATTTGAAAGCTCTGTGATGAAATTTTTGAAATATGAGAACCCGCAGGACGATCACACCGTTGAATTAGAGGATTTGCTGAAGCAATGTCTGGCAAAAGCTCCGCAGGCGAGGAGGATTTGGCGATGAATGAAGACATTGTAATGATTGCAGATAATTATGATCGTATTGATGGACGCAGCGCCTGCCGTTCAGATATTAAACGGCTGACCATAGGCGCTCCCGTAATGGAAGAAAACAAGAAAATGCAGATTGCCGTACAGATTTGGAAAGAAAATACAGAAGGAACGCCTGAAGTAAGTATCGAACTTCCTGTTCATCAGATATTCGACCTGATGATCTTTCTAAGCCGTACTCTGCTATACTTTAAAGAAGCTTATCGGATGCCCCTGCTCTACAATCCCGAAAACCCAACGGTGGAGCGCCTCGGGCTGCAAGGCGGCGTACTTCCGGTAACAGTTTGTACGGAAAACCCGAACATCAACAACGATATACAAAGCTTTTCCCAAGCCTTAAACGATTTGGGAGAACTAACCGGCGAGCGGCTTCGAACGCTCACTCGTATTATTGAAGAATTGGAGTGTTATTAACAATGGAAAACAAATGGCTTCTGTCACCTAACAGACAGTTGACAGAAGAAGAACAGACTCTTGTCTGGAAGAAAAGCTCTTCTCATATTGAAAGCGATGCGGAGCGGCGCATTTGCGAGTCAGTTAAACACAACTGGGAAATGGGCGAAATGAAAATCACAAATATTTTATTGGAAGGCGATGCCGGTTCCGGTAAAACTCAGCTGACCAAGGCACTTTCCGCCGATTTTGGACTGCCCTACACCAAGATCACCTGCTTTGCGGATATGGATAAATCTGATATACTCGGAACCATTTTGCCGGTATTGCAGTCGGATAGAAAAAATAACAATATAGAGTATCAATATTATCCGTCTGAAATCGTAAGGGCTTATGAAAATGGCTGGATTCTGGAAATTCAGGAACCTACGGTCATCCGTGATGCAGCAGTATTAATGGCCGTAGGCTCTGCTCTGGAGCCGGATGGCAGTATTAATCTGCCAAGCCGCATCGTTCATCGTCACCCGGATTTTATTGCGGTTATTACAACAAACAGAGGATATAACGGCTGCCGTCCGCTGAATGAGGCACTGCGTGACCGGGTGCAGCACGCAGAGAAAATGGATTTACCGCCGATCGAGGTCATGGTAGAGCGGGCAGCGGCAAAAACAGGCTGTTGCGACGTCGAGTTGCTGCGTATTTTTGCTCAAATTATCGTTATGCTCGACCGGACAGCCAAGGCCAATGCAATGAAAGGCGTGTCTGGTATGCGTTCTTATTTCTTTTGGGTGGATGCGGTTCTGCAAGGCAACGATGCGGCAGAATCTCTTTATCACAAGGTCGTTTATAAAATTACCACCGACCCGGATGAAATCGTTCTGTTAGAACAGGCGTTGTCCAATCATGGAACAATGGAAGCATTGGAAGCGGTTGTTTCCCGACACGAAAGAACAGGCGGCGAGGTTCTGGAGCTTCGGGCGGATGGGGATGTTGAGGCACTGTCTCCTGCGCCTGACAAAGATTCTCCTCCTGAGGTAGTTCTTCGAAGGTCTTCAGATAGTGAGGGAGAATCCAATAGTTCGTCAGAAAACCCTGCACAAACACGGAGTTCGGATACCGGTGACGATGGCGCTCCCATGTACCATGAGTTACGGACGGAGGAACAAGCAGATCTGGAGCAGGATAAGAGCACTTTTCGCAAGCACTTGAACCAACAGGCAAGGGCGGCTGTCAAAAGTTCCGTTCACGAAAAAGTAGGCATGATTGTCCATCGCCCGGAATCTACAGCCGCCCACCGGCAGGAGTACCGTCAGATGGCTTCCGCACTCATGCCGGTCATCCGGGAATTGACAAGAAAGACCGAACCGCTTTTGGAACATGAAATTTCTGTGGAGCTTTCAGGCAATCGTGTCTTTGGCACAAAATTTCACGCTGAAAAAGTGGTATCCCCTGATTTTTGTTACTTTTCCAAAAAACGTCCGCCGGAAGAAGAACCTTCGCTGGCCGTTGCCCTGCGTATTGACCAATCAGCATCCATGCACGCATTCGGACGGCTGACAGCAGCGAAGCAAGCCGCTCTGGCAGTCTATGAATTTTGTGAAAGCTGTGGTATCCCTGTGCTGATTTACGGAGATACCGCTGACCGTTCGCCAAAAGAGAAAATGTCTATGTATTCTTATATTGACTGGGAGGAACCGAAGCTTAACGACAAATATTCGCTCATGGCGATTCAGAGCATGAGTAACAACCGAGATGGAATGGCGCTTCGGATTTTAGCGGAGAAACTGGCAAATGCTCCCCAGACGACCAAGCTGTTGATTAGCCTGAGTGACGGTCAGCCCAAAGCGATGCCGGATTATACCGGCACTCATGCTAAGGACGATATGAAGCAGGTGATCCATGACTACAGTCGAAAAGGTGTGCTGTTTCTTGCGGCTGCGATTGGACAGGACAAGGAAATGATTTGCGATATATATGGGCAGGAGCGATTTATAGATATTACCAATCTGGAACAGCTTCCGACCCGTTTGGTCCAGATCATTGCCAAGTACCTGTAAGCTGCAAAACCCATTAACATCAGCAGTATTATAATCGTAGTATTCTCGCAGGCTCCTTTATCACTCCCATTTAAAAAAGCGCAGGGAAATAGTAACGCATATTACGGCAATTACAATCATCACTATAGCTGGAATGAAAACGCTGTCTATTGGCAGACCGAGTGAAGCAGCCTTGAGAAGCTTGATTCCTTGTGTCAATGGCAGCATATCTGCAGCTTTTTGAAGTCCGGCAGGCATGACCTCGTAAGGCAGAGTGGCGCCTGAAAAAATAAGCATTGGAAAATACAGCAGGCTGGCGGCAACGCCGGCTATTTTTATGTTAGGCGCGAGTCCGCCCACTAACAGCCCGATACTGAACATAGACAGCATAACAAGTAGGTAAGCCTCTAAGAATTGAGGCCATGAACCGCGCAGCTGATAGCCGAAGAACAGTGTGCTTATCATATAAACAAGGATGAGGGAAGTAAAGGAGTAAAGCGCATAAATAACAACCTGTACCGCCAAGATAAGGGCAGGGCTGGTAGGAGTCACCTTAAGCCGCTTTAATATTTTCCTGCTCCGGTAATCGGATACGACCAGGGGAAGACCCATTACTCCTCCGGCACAAATAGCGATCGTTGCTACCGCGCCGAAGGACTGCTCCAAAAAGGTGTATTCTGCCCCCTCAAAGGCCGGCTTATCTCCAAACAGAGCACCTAAGATGACCACAACTACAATAGGCATGCAGATAGCAAAAATAAACATATCCATTCCCCGCAGAGACAGCCGGATTTCTGTTTTTAAAAGTGTTTTAAATGCTTTCATTTTCTTTTTCCTCCTCGTCTGTGTACCAAAGATACGCTTCCTCTAATCTTTCATAGGGGCTGGCGGCAACGGCGTCTTGTACCGTTCCGTGGAAAATAGCTTTCCCATTCTTCAGAATCATGATTCTGTCGCAAAGGGCCTCTACTTCATCCATGAAATGAGAGGACAACAGAATGGTCAGTCCTTTTTGCTTTAGATCCAAGAGGATCTTCCACACATCCCGCCTTGCCCTTGCATCGAGTCCGGTGGTCAGTTCGTCCAGGAATACAACTTCCGGATCGGGAATTAACGAAAGAACGATGAATAACCGCTGCTTCTGTCCTCCCGAAAGTTCACTTACCGGACTTTTAAGCTTATCTGAGAGTCCGAACTGTTTGAGAAGACCGGCATAATCCGGAATCTTTCTGTAAAGGGAAGCCGTAACCTCGCAAAGCTCAGCCACTCTTATCTTGTCTTGATAGTTAGCTTCCTGAAATTGAACACCAATTTTCTCAAAAAGTCTTTTTCGATCTTTTTGGGGGTTCATTCCAAGAATAGATACTGTTCCGCTGTCCTGTTTCTTTGTTCCCAGGATACATTCAATCGTGGTACTTTTGCCTGCGCCGTTTGCACCTAACAGACCGAACACCTCTCCGCGGCAAATGGAAATATCGATATCTTGTGCCGCTTTGACTTCAGAATAAGATTTGCACAGTTTTTTTACTTCTATAGCTGTTTTCATATGATATATTTCCTCCTTTTTTCTTGGCATAAAAAAGAATAACACCAGCACAAGAACTGGTGTTAAAGTGGAGGGTTTGTTCCAAACTGTTTTTTCATTTTCTTAAGCTGTGCCATCATAGCGTACGCATTTTGTTCTGCGTGATGCAATGAAGTGATCAACTTGTCGCATACGGAAATAATATCGTCGTTTTCTTTCGGGGTATCGATGGCTTGCCGGATGCTTGCGCCCGGATTGCTGGATAAGGTATTCAGCATTCGCAAAATTGCTGAAAGAGAGTAATTGGCACAGCGCAGGGAACGTATGATTTTTAACCGCCGAATATCCTCTTCCTCATAAATGCGATATCCATTTTGCTTTCGCTTTATGGTAATCAGGCCGTTCATTTCCCAATTTCTTAAAGCATCCATAGTGATTTGCAGATACTCCGCGGCTTCCTTTCTGGTCAAGACCGTATCAACTATTTCCGGCTCGTCCTGAGACAACAGCTTTTCGGTAATGACCAGGGCTTCCTCTGCGTTTCTCTGCTCGTCTTTAATTTGCTGTAAATACTGCTTTGTGATATAAATTGCTTTGTCGAAATCACCGGCAGCGGAGGTCTTAATAATGGTAATCGCCTGCTTCCTTAGACCGTTCTGCAGAACCGCTATCTGGAGAGCAGTTCTCACAAGCTTCATCTGTTCCAGATGAAAATCTGTAAAAATCCGATATCCATTTGCTTTTCGTTCGGGTTTGGGAATCAGCATAAGCTCTTCATAAAGCCGGACCGTATTAGGATGGATTCCGATATAACGTGCAATTTCGGATGTCTTATAGGTATTCATTTTATTTTATCACCACCGTTCTCTATTGTATCATAATATCATTATAAAAAGTCTGGTGTTATAGTGGAAGGTTTTTTTAAAGCTGGATAATTTACAAAATGTCTTTTATCCCCGGCGGGAACTATGGTATAGTTAAAAAAACGAAATAATGTGTAAAGAGGGTGACAGTATGCAAGCCAAAAGATGGAGAGTATTAATTGTCGATGATGAGTTTCGAATTGGAATGTTGATTAGAAAACTTATAAAGTGGGAGGAAATAGGGCTAGAATGTGTAAACGTAGTAGATAATGGAGAAGCGGCATATAATATTATCTTGTCAGAGAAACCGGATATTGTCATTACAGATATTAAAATGCCTAAAGTGAACGGATTGGATTTAATTCGTATGATAAAAGAAAAGGATGAACCGGTTAAATTTATAGTAATCAGTGGATATAAGGAATTCGAATATGCTCATAAAGCACTTCAATACGGGGTTAGTGATTATTTATTAAAACCAATTAAGGAAGAAGAATTAAACAAAGTATTAAAAAGAATACAGGAAGAATTGATCAAGAGTCATTTAAAGCAAGATAAAGAAGGAAAAATAGAAAGGGCCATAACAACAAGTGTTCAAATTATAAAAAGTAATCTTTTAAATAATATTATTGAACAGACAGATGCCTTGTCAGTAGACGAAATGCAGGAAGAATATAATCTGGAGTTCGATGCCGCTGCTTATAGAGGAATTACTATTAAATTAGATTATTCGGATTATGAAAAAAGCGATAGAAGGCAGGATAGAATCACAGTAGAGAAACTGCTGACAATTATTGAAAAAAATTTTGAGGGTACGGTAAAGGAACAATTAATTTGTGAAAAAGATAATTTAAATATCTATTGTTTAATTAACTATGATTTGACAGATTCTAAACAAGTTAATAATGTGATTAACAGGATTTTAATTGAAATACAAGAATACTTATTAGGCTTGGAACAATATAAGGTTACGATAGGGATCGGATTAGAAAAGACAGGAGTCGGAGAAATCAGGTTTTCTATTCAGGAAGCTTATCAGGCAGTTCAGAACAGGATTAAAGCGGGCACGGGCCGGCTAATCTATGCAGAACGATTACAGTTTATCCCCCGGACGGAAATGCAGAAATATTTAATAAAGTATAAAGAGCAATTACGTATGAGTATTGAAACTTTATCAAAAGAACTATTTGAAAATGTTATTAACCAAATATATGGTGAATTCCAGTTTGAAGAAAATACAGATTTTGCTTTATGCTATGATGTTGCGAATGAAATTATTGATTTATACTTTGAAACCATATCGGTTAAAAATGAAAAGGAAGACAAGCTAAAACAATTTTTGAAAAATGCCTGCTGCCATTGTAATACCATTGGAAATTTAAAAGGATTACTTAAGAAATATTTAAGTGAAGATATGGAAGCTCGTCTGAAAATTCTGGAAACTGAATCTGTAAAACCAATACGTCAGGCGAAACAGTATATTGAGGAGCATTATAATGAAAAGATCGTATTAGAGGATATTGCTCATATTGTAGATTTAAATCCAGTTTATTTCAGTGTTCTCTTTAAGAAAGAAACTGGATTCAACTTTACCACCTATTTGGTTAATATCCGGATGGAAATGGCAAAGCAAATGATACGCACCAGCAATAAAACCATAGCGGCTATTGCAGATGAAGTTGGTTACAAAGATACAAGGTACTTTAGCCAGATATTTACTAAAACAGTAGGAGTTAAGCCGGCCTTATACCGCAAACTGCATTCATAGGAGGGAATATGTGTGGGAGTAGTAAAAAATCTAAAAGGGATGATAATACTAAACGGTATCCTGATTCTGTTTTTTTCTATAGGTGCTCTTCTAAAAAACCTCTCAGTAGCCGGCATCTGCATATTTGTATTAATTGAAATTTTAATAATAGGTGGTTTATACTTTTGCGTGGCAAAACCATTATCAAATTTTGAAAAGGCATTGAACAGTAATCTGGAAGACATTTCTGATGATACAATTTTTATAGAAAAGATTAAAACATTAGTAGAAAAGAATTCAAACCAAAGGATCAGGGAAAATTCGGCTGAAATGTTTTATAAGCAGGCAGAGCTGGCAGCTTTTCAGAGTCAGATCAATCCTCATTTTCTATATAATACCCTTGAGTCTATACGTGGGCAGGCACTGATTGATGATAACATTGAAATTGCTAAAATGGTAGAAGCTCTTGCAGACTTTTTTCGATATAGTATCAGCAGAAAAGATAATCTCGTAACCCTTCGGGACGAGTTGGCTAATATTCAAAACTATATGATGATTCTAAGGTACCGGTTCAACAATAGATTTTCTTTGGATATTTACATAGATGAAGAGGATAAAAAAGCATATGACTACTTTATTCCTAAGCTGATCCTTCAGCCGATTGTAGAAAACGCTATTTTCCATGGTTTGGAAGAGTGCCTGGAAGGTGGGAAAGTGGATATAGAAGTTATTGTAACTGATAACAGCCTTATATTAACAATTTCTGACAATGGAAAGGGAATGGATAGCAAATCTTTGCTGGAACTGAATGAAAGAATCAGAATGTCTAAAGAGTATCCGGACGACAGCAAAGGGTTCAAACAGCGTAATACGGGAATTGCACTCCCTAATATTAACAAAAGGATTCAGCTGCTATTTGGAGAAGAGTACGGAATATATGTTTACAGTACCTTAAATCAGGGAACGGATATTGAGATTACGATTCCGGCTAATTATGAAAGGAGTATCAGGTGAGAAATGAAGAGTGAAATCGTACGTATGAGTAATTTCAATGTAAATTACAGTACTACAATTAAATTAACTGGTATTTCTTTGTGCTTATTAGCGGGAGAAAGCATAGGCTTTCTTGGGTTGGTTCACTCGGGAAAGGATTTGCTGATAAACATTATATGTGGAAATCATGAAGTGGATGATACCAATTTTTATATAGATGGAAGAAACAACCTTGATTCGTCAGAGATACAAAAACTGGTATATAAGATTACCTATTCAAATTATGATATTGACGATTGGACAGTTGCAGAATATATATGCTTAGTTAATAACGGTTCTGTATTCGGTTTGTTAAAAACAAAAAAGTTAGTAAAGCAGGCAGCAGAATATATAGAAAAGCTGAAATTAAAGATAGATGTTAATAAAAAAATTAAAAATCTAACGGAATTGGAAAAAAGATTGGTGGATCTGGTGAAGGGGTACAGCAGGAATGTAAAAATCCTGGTGATTGAGGATGAATTTGAAGGATGCTCGACTCAGGATATAGAGTATTTTAAAGAAATACTGAATCGGGTGATGAAAGAAGGCATGGCAGCAGTTATCAACAGCCATTCAGATAATGTATCTTATATTCTGTCAGATAAATATGTTATTTTTAAAAAGGGGCGTATTGTAAAGAAGTGTAACAAAGATTATATAAAGGATGGAAGTCACTTGGAAGAATTTCTATTAAGCAGTTCTACAGGTTTAAAAAAGAAGGACTTGGATAGGGATAAAGCAGGGATGGCTGCTAAAAAAGATATCTTATATTCTATCAAAGGTATTATTTTAAGAGGAGATCAATCAATAACATTTGATTTTTATAAAGGTGAGGTAGTAACGATCCTTGCACTGGATGTAAAAGAAAAGAAGAGGATTTTTGAATTGCTGTCCGGCAGGTTTATTGATAGAAAAACGCAGATAATGCTGGAACAGAAGAACTGTAATTTTTATGATATTACTGATTTTGTAAAAAACAAGATTGTGTCTGCTGCAGATATGGGAGGAGAAAGTGAACTTCTTTTAAGTATGTCTGTAGGAAATAATTTGTTAATGCCGTCTCTGGAAAAAATTCCCGCACTGCAACATATGTTTCTGCAGAATAAAGTAGTAAAGATGTTGGAAAAAGAAGTGAATAATCAAAATAAAAGTGTAAATATAAGGGATAAAAGTGTAAATGACAATATTATTCTTTTATTGGAAAGATGGTATATCTATAATCCTAAAGTGCTAATCTTATTCGAGCCTTTTATTTATTGCGATGTCTATGGTGTGTCGTTGATAAAATCTTATATTAAAAAGTTTACTGATTTAGGGACTGCGGTAATTATTGTAAAATCAAGAGAGGAATATATAGAAGATATTTCAGATCGTATTATTACCATCGATTGACAAGGTCTTACACGCCCTGAACCATGAGATATGCTTGGTTTTCTGCGTTGTCTTCAATCGGCGTACGTCCAGTACGCCTCAATCATCCGCCTTGAAAACCAAGCATATCTCTATGGTCAGGGTCGGTGAGTCGGAAAGGGACAAATTTTCGTCCCTGCAAGGCACTTGACCGACGCGTACTGGACGTACGCGGAGCGAAAGTAACGCAGCAGGAACAAAAATTTACCCTTATCCGACCGTGTATGACCTTGTCAATCGATGGTAATATAGACATATGAAAAGGGGGGAATATAAAGATATTCCTCCTTTTTTATTAAAACTATCCCACGTATTCTAAAGACTGTCGCATTGGAAGGGGCCATGAATACAGATATAATAAAGTTGCTTCCAAAAAATTAAGTATATTTAAAAATATTTAAGGAGAAAAAGGAATGAAAAAGAAATTAATATCGGTATTGTTAGTGGCGGTTATGGCAATCAGCATGATGGGATGTTCAGGAACGTCAAATCCCGCATCTGCAGGGGAAGAGGCAGCAGGTTCGAATTCATCAGGAGAGGAAAGTGCTCCTGCGGCAACCGGAAAAGATTTAACCTTTGTAATTGTTCCCAAAGTGGTGCATCCATGGTTTGATGAAGTAAACAAGGGTGCCCAGAAGCAAGCGGATGCTCTTTCCGCACAATTAGGAATTAAAGTAACGATTGATTACAGAGCCCCTGGAAATGCAGATGTAGCGGAGCAAAACACCGTACTGGAGCAGGCGGCAGCAACCAGACCGGATGGTATTGCATTGGATCCACTGGATTATGAAGGAAATAAAGCTGTTATTGAAGAAATTGAAAAACAGGGAATTCCGGTTATTTTATTTGATGCCCCCGCGCCGGAAGGAAGTAATTTAACAAGTGTAGGAAATAACTTTACAGAGCAGGCAAGTATTGCAGCACATCAGTTGGCAAAGCTGATTGGAGAAGAAGGAAAAGTTGCAGTTATGCAGGGTGTTCCGACAGCTCCCAACCATGCAGAACGTTATCAGGGACACTTAGATGCTTTAGCAGAATACCCTAATATTGAAGTGATCGATGGCGGTATTGATAATGATAGCGTAGAAGAAGCACAGTCTCAGGCAGCAGCAGTATTGGCGGCTAATCCTGATTTAAAAGGATATCTAAACTGTGATGCCAGCGGTACAGGTATTGCAGCAGCAGTAGAAGAAGCAGGAAAAACAGGACAAGTTACAATCGTTTCCATGGATAACTTAATTGAAATCCTTAATTATGTTAAATCCGGAACTATTACGGCTACCTCCTCTACCATTCCTCAGATGCAGGGCTCTATGTCAGTATTAATGCTGTGGCAGGCATCCATAGGAATTGACATTCCAAAAGTAGTTGATACAGGAATTGCATATATAGATTCAGAAAATGTTGATGAATGGATTGAAATGGTGAAATAAGAAGTACAAACCAACTAACAAATTAAAAACAAAAGGAGCTTGGACATCTGAAATACAAGTCGGCTCCTTTTGTGCAATAAAGGAGCATTTTGATGAAAGTATTAGAGGCGCGTAATATCACAAAAATATTTCCCGGAGTAGTAGCCTTGAACTCAGTGGACATTTCTTTTGAATTAGGAGAAATTCATTGCATCATAGGCGAAAATGGAGCCGGAAAAAGTACATTAATCAAATGTTTAACAGGTGTATATGAACCGGAAGAAGGATGTCTTTCCATTGCTGGTAAGGATGCCATGGGAAGCAAAAAAATGTTTGATAAAGTTGCCTATGTTCCTCAGGAAATTGACTTGTTTGGCCATATGTCGGTAGCAGAAAACCTATTCCTGCCATATGAAAAGTCGGGATTTAAGGGTCTGGTAAATGTAAGAGAACTAGAAGAAAAAGCAAAACCGTTATTAGATAAATTTCATATTCCAGTAAAGCCTGATGACCTAGTAAAGGATATAACAGTATCAGAACAGCAGCTGCTTCAGATTGCAAGAGCGACTGTTCACGAAGAATATGAGGTATTAATGCTGGATGAACCAACTACCAGTCTGACAACGAAAGATGCTCAGATTTTGTTTGATATCATAAGGCAGATAAAAAAGGAAAATAAAGCTATTATTTTCATATCACATAAATTGGAAGAAATATTTTCTATAGGTGATGTCATTACTGTATTTCGTAATGGAGAAAAGGTTGCCTATTCTGATATTCATAAGATAGATATTCCATGGGTTATTACTCAGATGACAGGCCGTGCTGTGGATCAAAACCAGGTCTTTTATTCAGAGAAAGTTACAGATGAGATTCTGTTAGAAGTGGAACATCTGACAGGAGAACGCTTTACAGACATTAGCTTTCATCTGAAAAAGGGTGAAATTCTTGGATTTTCAGGTCTGGTGGGTGCAGGAAGAAGCGAGTTAATGCAGGCGATCTTTGGATATTTACCTGTATATGCAGGACAGATAAAGCTGGATGGAGAGGAATGGAAGCTTGGAGATACCAATTATTCGGTGAATCATGGATTGATTTATCTGCCTGAAGAACGAAAAGCGCAGGGTATCTTGCAAGAACTTAGTATCAGAGAGAATATCAGTGTTTCAAAATTAGATGACTTAAAAAGTGTATTTGGTATATCTAAGAAAAAAGAAGAAGATTTAGCAAAAAAAGTAATTGCTGAGTATGATGTAAAAACACCGGATATGGAAAAAGAAATTAAATTCTTAAGTGGCGGAAACCAGCAAAAAGTAATTATTGGAAGAGCTATGTCATGTAAACCTAAGGTATTAATATTCGATGAACCTACGAAAGGTATTGATGTCGGAACCAAGGCGGAAATTTACCGCATGATGAAAGAATTGGCTGAAAAAGAACAAATTGGAATTATACTGATTTCTTCTGAGATGGAAGAGGTAAAAAAGTGCTCTAATAGAATTATTGCTTTATATAACGGACAACAGGCAGGAGAATATGACGAAAAAGCTGATAAAGAGAAAATCTTAGGCGCTATTATCGGAGTGAAATAAGAATAAGAAGGAGTTAGCATGATGAATGGAGAGAGAATAAAAAAAGATAATGCATTAATTAGTGTATTAAAAAAGAGTAATATGACTGCAATTGGAGCAGTATTAATTCTAATGATAATACTGGCAAGTGTTTTTTCGCCATATTTTTTGGATATCTATAACTTGCAGTCTCTTATTAGGGATCTGGCATTTATCGGTATGATTGGTATTGGACAATCTTTATTGTTACTGACCGGGGAATTGGATCTGTCTGTGGGAAAAATAGCATCTCTATGTGGAATTATTTCAGGAATGATGATGATGCATTGGGGGTGGAACCCCTATGCAGCGCTTGTAGGTGCTTTGATTCTCGGACTTATATTAGGATGTATTAATGGATTAATCATTACAAAGTTAAGGCTTAATGCCATGGTTGCAACTATAGGTATGCAAGGCGTATATGGTGGTATTAACCTTGTTATGACAAAGGGAAAAGCAATTACGGGAATCCCGGAAAGTGTCCATATTTTTGGAAAAGGAAATGTAGGGCCTATACCATTTCCCTTTATTTTTACACTAATTGTTCTTGTCCTCGTTTTATTTTTAGTAAAGAAAACAAAAACGGGAAGATATATCTATGCGATTGGAAACAATAAAGAGGCTGCCAAGGTTCTTGGTATCCAGGTAGATAAAATTCGCGTTATGATTTATTCCATTGTAGGATTAATCTCTGCCTTAGCCGGTATTTTGTATGTTGCCAGGTTAGGTTCTGCACAGTCTTCTATCGGTGAAAACTGGCCTATGAATTCTATTGCTTCCTCAGTAATCGGAGGTGTTGCTTTAACCGGAGGGATTGGTAATCCGGCAGGAGCATTGATAGGAGCAGCTATTATCAGTATTATTCAGAATATGATTGTATTGTTTGGCGTTAATGTATACTGGCAGTCAGCAGTAAGTGGATTTGTTGTGGTAATTGCTATTTCCTTTAGTTCACTTTCAGTCATCATAAGGGAAAGAAAGCAGAAAAAAATTAAAATAAGTAAAGTAGAAAGGAATTGAAGATTATGCTTTTAGGGTTAAATTTATCATTTGCGACAAAGCGTTTTATAGAACCAAAGCAACTGGCGGCTATGTGTAAAAGTGAATTTGGAGTAAAACATATTCAATTCACATGGGACTTAATCGACCCATGGTGGCCTCATGAACAAAGAAATATTTTAATTAAAGAATATCGCGAAGCCTTTGAAGCAGAGGGAATAAAAATTGATGCTACCTTTGGCGGACTGGCCTCTTATACTTATGCTCAGTTACTGGCGCCTACAGAGGTACAAAGAGAGATTTCCTTTACATTTTTTAAAAGAGCAATTGACTTAACAGCTGAAATGGGGGCAGACGTTATGGGAACCCCTGTTGGCGGAATGTCTTTTGATGATGCCAGGGATAATAACAGAAGAAATTATTTATATCAGGAGATGTTAAAGTATCTGCGTAAGCTTGCCGATTACGGCAAAGAAAAAGGAATTAAAGAAATACATATTGAAGCTACGCCCTTAACGACAGAGTTTCCTCATGACCCGGAAACCTCGATACAAATGATGAAAGATCTGGAGGGAAGTGCCATCCCAATTAAATTATTAATTGACTGGGGGCATGCTCTTTATAAGCCTTTATTAAAAGAAAAGGCAGATATCCTTTTATGGTTTAAAGAATGTGCGCCCTACATAGGCTCTATCCACCTTCAGCAGACAGACGGAGAGATGGATAGGCACTGGGACTTTACGGCAGATGGAATTATAACACCGGAATTAATAAAAAAGGTAACAAAGGAATCCGGGCTGGATAATATCACCCAGTATCTGGAGGTAGTCACCGCATTTGAATCTACAGATGATGAGGTTTATGCAGGTATGAAAAAAACAATGGACTATCTTCACAAAGAGCTGAATATATAGGGGGATAATCATGAATATGAAAGTAATGTACAAAACTATTCTGTCAGAATATGAACAGGTATTTGAAAAAATAGATCAGGATAATGTAAGGGATTTTATAGAAAAGGTAAAAAGCTATCACCGGATTTTTCTAATTGGAGTAGGCCGTGAAGGGATGGCAACCAAAGCCTTTGCCATGAGGCTCATGCATATGGGGAAGGAAATTCATTGGATTTGGGATGATACTACACCCAGTATAGGAAAAGGAGATTTACTGATTGCCACGTTGGGAGATGGTCAAATCGGACATATTCATTATATCTGTGAGCGTGCAAAGGCACAGGGAGCCAGAATTTATGTGGTAACAGGTTCTCCAAGTGGTAAAACAGCAAGAGAAGCTGCTGATAATGTATTGTTTGTCCCTGCCGCTGTATATCGCGGAACCGATGAGGTTGTCTCATCCATCCAGCCGATGGGAAATCTGTTTGAACAATGCCTGTTTGTTTTATTTGACATGATTATTATGATAATTGTGGAGGAAACGCCGGATTTAAGTTTTGAAAAGATGTCAGCCAGACATCGGAATGTGGAATAAAGTAGATAAAATTAATGAGTTGGAAATGAAATACAGTGATTCATAAGAAAACTGATTGCAAAGTGATAGAAAGGTTGGCAGAAATGAAGAAAATTTTAAATAGAGACTCCAATGTAGTAGAAGAAATGCTTTCGGGATATGTAAAGGCATATAATCGTTATTATGAACAGATTCCGGGACACAATGCTTTTATGTATAAAGGGAGACGTAAAAACAAGGTTGCTCTTGTTATAGGCGGAGGAAGCGGACATGAACCTTTATTTTCGGGATTTGCAGGAAGGGGATTGGCAGACGCAGTTGCCTGCGGTAATATCTTTGCTTCTCCTAATCCCCAGCTAATATTAGAAACCGCAAAGGCAGTTCATGAAGAAAAGGGTGTGCTGTTTATATATGGATGTTATTCCGGAGATAACCTGAACTTCGATATGGCGGAAGAATTATGCGAATTTGATGATATAAAAACTGCTCATGTAAGGGTATGGGATGACTGTGCATCGGCACCGAAAGAGAGAATAGAAGACAGGCGGGGAATAGCCGGAGATATTTATGTGATCAAGGTGGCTGGCGCAGCATGTGATGCAGGTCTTGAATTAGAAGAAGTACTAAGGATTACTGAAAAAGCCAGAGATAATATTAATACCATTGGTTTGGCTACCTCGCCGGGTTCGATTCCGGGACTGGATAAACCAACCTTTGAACTGGGGGAAAATGAAATTGAATTTGGGATGGGATTACATGGGGAGCAGGGAATTGAAAGAACAACCATGAAACCGGCAAGCGAACTGGTTGACAGAATGTATAGAGAATTAAAAGCAGAAATGGATATTAAGGAAAATGACGAAGTAGCTATTTTGGTAAACGGCCTGGGTTCCACGACTCTTTTAGAACTAAATATTGTATATAATGAATTGGCAAAACATCTGGAAAAAGACAAAGTGGTTGTTCATGATTCAGAAATTAAAAACTTTTGTACTTGTCAGGAAATGGGCGGATTTTCCATTACAATTTTAAAATTGGACGATGAGCTGAAGAAGTATTACGATACAGAATGCTTTTCACCCTATTATGCCAGAGAGGAGATCAGGTAATTATGAAAGTATTGACAGTAGAACAAACAACGGATATGATAATCTGGGCTTGTGACGAGATAATTAAAAATAAGCCTTATCTGACAGAAATTGACAGTAAAATTGGGGATGGAGACCATGGAATCGGCATGTCCGGTGGAATGGAAAAGGCGAAGTCTGCATTAGAGGAAAAGAGACCCTTTCAGGATGTGAATTCTGTATTTAAAACGACAGGAATGGCCATGTTAAATTCCATGGGAGGAGCTTCCGGTGTTATCTTTGGATCTATGTTCTTGGGAGGAATAAAAGGATTAGAAACTATTACAGAATTAGACGGTGATAGTATGGCAAAGATCATGAGAGGTTCTCTTGAAGCTATCAAGGAAAGAGGAAAGGCACAGGTTGGCGATAAGACCATGATAGATGCACTGGAACCGGCAGTATTGGCGTTGGAGAAGGGAGAGAAAGAAGATTTGGCAATTCTTCTGGAAGCTGCAAAAGATGGGGCATATCAGGGTGTAGAAAATACAAAAGACTATATTGCTAAATTTGGGCGCGCAAAATCATTAATGGAAAGGGCCATAGGCTATCAGGATGCCGGGGCTACATCAGTTTTTATCATTTTTGATGCAATGTATAAATTTGTAAACGCACAATGATTTGACGAAACAATTGAAAACCCGTTTCATAAGCCGGATTTTGACTTTATGGTTCGGTCTGCACTGTTTGACATTAGAGGAAGCTAAACCAACATGGAAGTCCCACATTTGGGACAGCGCAGGAGCTGACGCTCAACAATCTGGAACAAACCGGCAATGGTCTGGAAATATGAATGGAATCATATGAAGGGGTAATTTGACGGATTTAAATCATAGTGCCCGGAGTAATGCCAAACTTTCTTTGAAATGCCTGGGAAAAGTGGCTTACGTTTGTATACCCCACAGCAAAGGCAGTCTCACTTACATTGTGTTTCCCCTGTTCAAGCAACGAGAAAGCATTTTCCAACCGCTGGTCCCGAATAAAACCATAGACTGTCGATCCGAAATACTGTTTAAAGGACCGCTTTAGCTTGCAATCGTTCATTTGGATAATACGGGACAGTTCCAGCAAAGAAGGAGGAGAATCCAGACGATTTAATAATATCTCACGCGCATGCATCAACCGTTCGATATCCGTTCTGGTCAGATTATAGTGTTGCTCGTTCGTACAAAGCAGCTTTTCCAGATTAATAGATAGTAATTCCAGAATACAGCTTTCCACAAGAAGCCGGTCTAAGTGGCCGGACTTTTTGTCAAAGCAGGCTTCTACTCTTTTTTTTATGCTCTCTTCCCTCGCATCACTTCTAAAATCGCAGTGGTAATAGGCGCCTTTTTGAAAAGAAGCAAAATCCACATTGCTTCTGCCGCCCACATCTTCACAGAATCTGTTAAAAGCACCAGGACTTACCCAAATGGAGTACAACTGAACTTCTTCGCCGCTTTGGTATTCTGAATGACCGGTTGCCTCTCCCAAAAACCCTAAGGAGGTATGCCCCGGCTGTAATTCCACATGCTGATGATTTACCTCTCCGCGCATGATATTCTTTCGGCTGTAGCTTAATTCAAAAACCGGAGATGTAGTTCCCGATTTCCGTTTTGTTCCTTTTGAGAAAGTTCCGGAGGAAAGCATGATATGTACATCCGGACGTATACTGATTATTTTTTGAGGAAATATCTCTGAATCTTCAAACTGTAACGGTAAATATGACATGTTATCAATACCTAATTTCTTATGTATTTCGCAATTGGAGTCCTTCTGAGAGTAGAATAGAACCTGCGATTTAGTTCTATTATAGTTAGTCAAAACTAACTAGTCAATAGCTTCTTCTCAAAGAGGCTCCGTGAGGGAGCAGAAAAAATCCGTCCAGGAGCAGAAAGATGAGGAGATTTTCTGTATGCTGTTTAAGGTTAGTCGCTTCTAACAATACCATCGATTGACAAGAGGAGGATTTAAAGTGAAAAAAAAGTTAATTATTCCGTTTTGTTTAATACTTGCCATGGCACTGAGTGCGTGCTCGTCTACGGCAAATAACTCACAAGATTCGGATACAATTACAGTGGAAGATATGAAGGGCTCTGTGGAAATCCCGGCCAGTCCTCAGCGTATTGTGGATGTTTCCGGTTCGGCCGATGAGCTGATTATTCTTGGAATGCCGTTTGTTGCGTCCGCCAACACCAGTATGTTCGATGGGATAACGGTACCGGAATACCTTCAGGACTATTTTAGCGAAAACAGTATTGAAACGGTAGGAAACTATTCAGGAGCAGTCGGGGATTTAAATATTGAGAAGATAGCGGAGCTTCAGCCGGATCTGATTATTATGAATATCCGTCATGACAAGGTCTATGAGCAGCTTAAGGCCATTGCACCTACTGTTATGATTGATGATGATATTAGTTATGTCAACTGGAAGGGACGTTTTCAGCAATTGGGCGAATGGTTTGGCAAAGAGGATGTTGTGGATAGCTGGCTGAAAGATTATGATGCAAAAGCAGCAGGGTTGGCAGAAGATATTAAGAAAGTGGTGGGCGATGAAACGTTTGCCGTTATTGAAGCTAATTCCGTGCATTTCGGTTCCTATTATGTTTACCGGACCGGCGGCCCCGGCGAGATTATTTACGATGAACTGGAAGTACAACCCTCCTCCGGTGTTCCGGAAGATGTATGGGGGGAAGTGGTTGACGCGGAATACTTCTCAAAGATTGACGCGGACCATATCTTCTTTTTCAGTGATGACGGCGAGGTTGGGGAAACGCAGGAGAGCCCCGTCTGGCAGAATCTAAAGGCGGTGCAGTCCGGAAATGTATATCTTGGCGAAAACAATCTGCAATACGATATGGCGTACACTGCTAACGGAAAGCTGTTATATATGGAAAAACTGGCAAATGCCATTATAAACCACACTAATGTTGAGTAAGAAAAAACTGAGGAATCAGGGAGGGGATGAAAGCTCTATGTGCTTTCTCATACAATGGAGCAGAACAAATACAGCTTACCGATTGCTGCTGGTACTGTTGACAGCGGTACTATTGCTGTCTATCCTGATTTCCGCCAGCATAGGGGTGGCGGGAGGAAGCTTCAAGATATTGATTTACACGTTGCTTCATCCGGAAGTGACTTCGGAAATCGGGAGCATCATGCTTCAGATGCGTATGCCCAGAGTACTGGCCGCCTGTTTTACCGGGGCGGCTTTTGCCCTTGCCGGGGGAGTGATGCAGGGGGTCACACGCAATCCTCTTGCTGACGCCGGTCTGTTGGGGGTTAATGCGGGAGCGGGATTTCTTGTTGCTCTGACGGCGGTTTTATTCCCCTCTCTCAGCACCTTAGGCACGATGTTCGCGGCCTTTCTTGGAGCGGCGCTGGCGATTGCCATGGTATATGGGATGGGAATGGGCAGACAAAAATCCGGAACAATCCATCTCATTCTGGCAGGCAGTGCGGTTTCTGCACTGCTTACCGCACTGAGTCAGGGAATATCTCTTACCTTCGGACTCTCAAAGGCACTGTCGTTTTGGACGGCGGGAAGTCTATCCGGGATTACTTGGAAGAGTTTAACCTTGACCGTACCATGGATTGCCTGCGCTGGATTTTTCAGCCTCTTACTTGCGGGGCGGTTGTCGGTACTGGCTTTGGGAGAAGAGAGTGCGGAGGGACTTGGTATCAATGTATGGTCGTTACGTCTGATGGGAATTGCTGCCGTTTTGATTTTGGCAGGAGCAAGCGTATCACTTGTGGGCGGAATATCATTTTTAGGATTGATCGTTCCTCACGTTGCCCGTTTTGCCGTGGGAGGGGATTATCGGAGATTATTGCCGGTATCTGCCCTGACGGGGGCAATTCTGTTGGTGCTGGCAGATATTGCGGCTCGCTGTATCAACGCTCCTTTTGATACACCGGTGGGAGCTCTTGTGTCGGCTATTGGTGTCCCGGTCTTTATGGCCTTGACCTGGCAGAAGAAAGGAGCAGTTTTATGAAAAACAAAAGAAGACGAAAGCTTGTGCCATGGCTTCTTTTGGCGGCCCTGATGGCTGCTGTTCTATTGTCGCTTAACAGTGGGTATGCAGCTATTCCGTATTCTCAGGTAGTGCTCAGCCTGCTTCATCCGGAGGATGCGGAAGCCTCTGTAGTATTGTTGCAAATCCGGCTGCCGCGCATTCTGCTTTCTATTCTGTGCGGAGTGGGACTTGCTTTATCCGGCTGTATTTTGCAGGCCGTAACGGAAAATCCGCTGGCTGATCCCGGAATCCTTGGTATCAATGCGGGAGCAGGTTTTGCTGTGATGCTGTTTTTGACATTATTTCCTTCTTTGCATGTGAGCTCCGTGTTCTATCAGCCGATGTTTGCCATGGCAGGGGGGCTTTTGGTGACGGCTGTGCTATATATCTTTTCCAAACGAAACGGGAAACTACGTCCGCCATATTTGTTGTTGGGTGGTATAGGCATGTCGGCAGGTTTTTCCGCCTTAATGTTAATCATGGCTTCTGATATGGAAAACAGCAGCTATCAACTGGTGGCCAGATGGCTGGCGGGAAACATTTGGGGAACCGGCTGGCATCAGGTCAAAGCATTGCTGCCTTACTTGCTGATTCTCATTCCTCTGCTTCTTACGAAATCAAAAATTTTGGACTTGCTTCTGCTTGGAGAAGACACTTCCCTTGGGTTGGGAGTCCGGGTAGAGCGGGAACGGAGAATCCTGCTGATTTCTGCGGTGGCACTGGCCTCCAGCTGCATTTCCGTCAGTGGCGGAATTGGATTTGTGGGGTTGGTGGCCCCTCATATGGCACGAAAATTTGTGGGCGGACGACATCATCTGCTCATGCCTGTTACCATGCTGATGGGAGGATTGCTCCTGCTGCTTTCGGATACCATGGGGCGCTCGATGTTCCAGCCCATTGAAATACCGGTGGGAATTGTTATTTCTGTTTTGGCCGCACCGTATTTTCTTTACTTGCTTCGCAGACAGACATAGGAGGTAGAAAAAGTGAAATCCAGTATTACGGTAGATAAGTTATCTGCCGGTTATAATGATATTCCGGTGTTCCATGACATTGACTTGGAGATACCCTCCGGAAAGATTACTACCCTGATCGGTTCCAACGGATCAGGTAAATCCACGTTATTAAAAACCATGTCACGATTGATTGCGCCAACCGCAGGTATTGTTTGTCTGGAAGGCCAATCCATCCACAGCATGCCCACCAAATCAGTGGCACAGAAGCTGGCGCTTCTGCCTCAGGGGGCACAGACACCCATCGGCATTACCGTAAGCGAACTTGTGGAATACGGACGCTTTCCTTATCACAGTAAACTGGCGGGACTGACTGCAAAAGACAGGGAAATTATATCTTGGGCATTATCAAGCACAGGTATGACGGAACTTGCCGGGCGGGAAATGGACCAGCTCTCCGGTGGGCAGCGGCAGCGGGCTTGGATAGCTATGGCACTGGCTCAGAAAACAAACACCCTGTTTCTGGACGAACCCACCACTTATCTGGATATATCCCATCAGTTGGAAATCCTGCAGTTGCTTAGAAAATTGAATTCGGAACAAGGTGTAACCATTGTAATGGTTCTTCATGACCTGAATCACGCCATCATGTTTTCTGATTACCTGATTGCAATCAAGGATGGAGAAAAGCATAGCTTTGGTGCA
>JAEWPN010000178.1 GCA_023399455.1 Bacillota bacterium | reverse complement strand
TCCTTCCTTTATCCATTCCATAGGTTTATTCCTTTTATTGTTAACATAACTTCCTGTCCAAGATATAATAAAAAGCATTCCTAAGCTACAAGAATGCTTTTAAAACAATGTATATTATAGCAAACAATACGTTGGGAAGCAAGATATTTTGCATGTTCCAAAGCTCTAATACCAATTGCTGATTTATCTTCTTCATTTATAGGTATATTATAACAGGATCTGGTACTAATCAAATAATAATAATCATATTTTTAAAAGAGGCATTAGTAAATATGAGGTAACGACATTGGTACAAGTAAAAGTTGGACTACAGCCCTTAGTCGGTAATATAAATTTACCCACAGTTTTGAAAACAGCTATACTTCCGGGCGACTCAATAGAAAGATTATTTATAGCTACACAGATAGGAGAGATTTTTTGCATGGGAAACGGCGTTATCGAGACCTTCTTAGATATTCGCCCGCAGATCCTGGAGTTAGGCACTACTTCCGGCGGATACGACGAGCGCGGATTGCTGGGGCTGGCTTTTCATCCCGCATTTAATAATAACGGGCTGTTTTATATTCATTATTCAGTAGCCGGATCACAAGGCCCGGGAGCCCTTTCCCGACCCGTTACACCTGATCCGTGCGACCCTTCAACACTTAATCTTAGGTGGCTAAACAGAGAAACCCGATATGATCATATCGATACCATCGAAGAATGGATTTTTGATCCGGCCAGCCAACCGCAAAGACAGCGGACACTGCTTAATATAAGAAGGCCATTTTTGAATCATAATGGTGTCAATAGCCTGAACTTTTCACCTGAAACCGGCAAACTCGTTCTGACAACCGGAGACGGCGGATCGGGCTACGATCCATTTAATTTAAGTCAGGATGATATGGAAATCGCCAGGAAAATAATTGAAATTGATGTAGACATAGATTCCTTCAGCGATGATCCTCCCGTAGTCACACGATTTAGCGAACTTCCCTCATCTATTCAGGATACACTTACGGTCATTGCCAAAGGAGTCCGCAATATACCGGGCATTTCTTTTCAAAGGGTAAATAATCAGTATATCAAATACGTAGGAGATGTTGGGCAGGATTTAGTAGAGTCTATTTTTTCGTTTGTAGACTATAAACCGATGCCCGTTACTGATCTTATTGACTCTTCATTAACGGAAACCGAGCCGGATCAGGAAGGATTTGTCAACTTCGGCTGGAGGGGGTGGGAAGGTATATTTCCTACTGCGCTCTTAAGAAGCTGCTCTGCAAACCCGAATTTAAACGAAAAAATATTTGCTTATTATGATGAAGCAGTAGAAACTTCAGTGCAGCGCCTTCCGCCTTTAATCAGCTATTTTCATGAAGATTCCCGTCCGGACAAATTTGAAGCTTCTGCTCTCACAGGCGTCCATCCCTATATGGGAAATGATATTCCTGATTTAATGGGATGTATTGTATTTACGGAGCTGGCCCGCCGTCAGGAATCTCCGCAGCCTGACAGAGGTGTCCTGGCTTATACCAGGCCAAGAACAGATTGTAAGCTTAACGATTTTAGTATTATTGAAACTGATTATGATTTCGGAGATAGATCCTCTTATTATGTTGGTTTGGGAACGGATATGAATCAGACCAGACTATTTTTGGGAGTTTACAGCTCCACGAGAGTGACCGATTATAATCAAGGTACTATTTTTGAAATTGTTCCCTGAATTTATAGCTGTAACTCAAATATCTGATAACTTAAAACAGACTGAAAAGAATGCTTTTCAGTCTGTTTTAAATGTAAAACTTCTATTTCATTCATTCCACTTCCGGCAAAGAATCCGCATTCTATAGCAATTCATGACATTCTCTTTCAGTCGGTTCATCAGCTTGTAGTTGGCGGTTCCACCCGCAACACTTCCTACGACCGGCATAAGCTGTAACAGCTTGGCGATATCCAGATAATCCCTATACTCCATCTGAAATTTTTCCCAATCCACCGGCGGATGGTCGCGCTCATCCCAGTCCTGCAATATCCGGAACACATCCAGACGATGCTCTCTGCTGGAAAAGGCAAGCTGGAAAACATACAGCAGAAACAGCCTTTCGCTTTGCTGGTCTGTATCATAGCCATATAACTTCGCGCCGTCAAACATAAATTTTATTTTTATCCCCATCAGCACCGGCAGATCGGCTAATCCCAATAAAATACCGCCTGCTCCAAACCCAATGCCCTGTGTGACAGCTGTCTTCATGTAAATCTGAAATTGCTCCTGTACCAGAAAATCCTGCTCAGCCAGTGACAGGCCGGAAGCATCTTCCTTTATTGTCAATAAATCTGATCCAAACAAAATTGTTTGTACCATTTTTTCAACCGTCGCAGTAATTGTATTCTGCATTTTTTTCGGCACCAGCTTTTGCGTTTGCTTTTGAATTCCCTTGGAGGTACGTTCAAATAATCCGGCGCTTTTAATAATGTCATCATGCCAGCGGTTCAGTTCCTTCTCAACATGCTTTTCATATAGATTCATTGGAACACCTCCTAACTTTTTCAATTAACATCCATCCTGCCGAAATTCTTAAAAAGCCCGATATATTTAATCATATCAATAACCTCCCACCAATTTGCACTTACAAAACTCTCCATCGGATATTCGCCTCCCTGATTATCGTCAAACCAATACCAACCGTTTGCATTTACATTCCATACATTATACTCTGAAAGTCTTCCGATTATTTTTTCAAGCTGCCAGTCAAGCTCTTTTGACATTATGTCCTCGTTACCCTTATAATATTTACTGTCGGGTGATTGGATAAAAGAAGAAGGTCTTCCACACCATCCGGACCATTTCGCCGGGTCTCTCTCCATACATTAGTGGATTTTAGGATACTGCAATCCTGTAACATTGCCGCCTTTTTATATATTTCAGACTTTTCATCGGCATGCCGTACGGCGAAAAATGCAAGTTCTATAGAAGTAAGCTCCAAATATGCATCCTTATTGCCGGCATCATATGTGTACCATGACGCATGAGCGTAATCGTTATTCGATGGAACGCTCCAGGGCCAGCCCTTTTCATTTAAACTTGCTGTGCTTGTGATATACTTTAAAATCCCCTGCAAAATCGGATGCTGTTTATCGTCAAAGTTAATTTCTTCTAAAATACCTATTGCAAAACCAGTAGTACCGGTGATGAATTCGGATTCCAATTGTCTGCCTCAAGCGCATGTCCAAAGCCCTCGTCTGCATTCTAATATCGGGCTCTGATAGTTACTGCTGATTATAGCATGGATTCTATATAAATATTGCAAAAAAAACGACATTTAATAATTTTTTCAGCAATACTTTCAAGTCATATCATCCCGAAGCGCATCAATGATATTTTCTTTTTTTATCTTGCTGATGGCATACAGCATTGTAATGAACACGATAAAGAGCACGCTGAACACGCTGATCGCCATACTGCCCCACGGAAAAACGAAATCGATATTGTCCGCCCCACCGACAACCATCCCCTTATAAATCAGACCCGAAAGGATTCCTGAGAGGGGCAGCCCCCAAAGCATCGTCCGCGCTCCATAAAGAGTGCATTCAAAGCGCATCATCTTATTGAAATCCCGATCGGACATTCCCACAGAACGGAGCATGGCAAATTCCCGTCTGCGCAGCTTGATATTGGTGGAAATCGTGTTGAAGACGTTGGCAACCGCAATCAGCGAAATCATCGCGATAAAAACAACCGAGAACAGATTAACAATGAATGTGATATTACGGTTTTGCTCCAGTATCTCATAGACATTGTACAGATTATAGTCGGCGGTAATGCCGGCTCCATCAATCATCCTCTGCATCTCAGTCGTAGACTGACCGGGATTTTCCGACTTGAAGGTCATGCCCAGTTTTGTAGGCTTTACAGTCGCACCTAGCGCGTCAAACTGCGGCTTTACCTCGTAGGGGGCCATCACCATAAGAGAGTATCCGGGCCACTCACCCGGCTCTGTGGGCAGCAGATCGGGGTAGTCTTTTACAAAGGTTGCACGGATCGTTTTCGTCTGGTCCCCGGTCTTGGAGCGGAGCGTAAATTCCATAGGCTGTTCCTGCGTATACCAACTCCCAGGCAGTATTCCTGCCATGATCATTTTTTTGTCCTGCCCGGTGTATTCCTCTTCGGACAGGCCGAGGCCTTCGAGCAGGTTCTGATAGACGCTGTCCTCAACAAACTGAATATCCAACTGCACTTCCACCGTTTCACTCGCCCCATCATAACCGATGGACTCGCCATACTCGTCAAAAAAATGGCTTGACAGATCACTTGTACCTAGCACGCAGGAATAGGTCGAAAGTGCCTGATAAGAGCTTTCGGTAACGCTATCGGCGGTTTTCAACTCATCATAAAGCTGTAACAGCTCACTTTCCTCCATGTCTCGCGTATAGAAACAGATGTCATATTCTTCAACTACCACAGAGGAATTCTCAGCGATCTTATTCAAATAGGCTCCGAAAGAGCTTGCCGACACAAACAACACAACACTTAACGTAAGCGACAGGATAATGCTGCGGTAACGCCGCCTGTTTCTCTTAAAGTTTTTTAACGCAAGTGTCTCCTCTAAACCGTAAAGGCGTTCCGCGAGCTTTGAAGTTCTTATCGCTTTGGCTTCCACCTTGACCTCGTTTGTCTGGCGGATACACTCCATCACGGGCGCACTGGCGGCCTTCTTTGCCGGAATATAGGCCGAAATCAGAATGGTAATCATACTGATAACCGCCGCCGCAACAAGAGCAGGAACAGACACCACCAAAATCAACGGTACATTGTCATACATAACATTTGCGAAATTCTTTGCCACAAGAGAAAGCACAAGCTTGATGCTTGGTATCCCGACCAAAATACCGATCGGAATGCCGATCATACCGATACAAATCCCCTCAAACAGCACAGAATTGCGCAGCTGTTTTTCCGTGGCACCTATCGACATGAGAATTCCAAACTGGTGCGTGCGTTCATTCAATGAGATGTTGAATGAATTATAAATCAGGAACACCGAGCCGAGCATAACCAGGGCAATCAAAATGCTGCCAATCGAGTACAGAAGAACTGTAAGCATCTTTTCACCTGAAAGTCCCATAAAACGCAGTACATCATCGTTCAAAACGTAACGGTTATTGTCTGATATGCTATCTGCATAAGAATGAATCTGATATGGGTCCTTCAGCGTGATAAATACGGTAAGACTGTTCGCTGAGGCGGTATCCTCTGTTGTAATCAAAGTGTATCCGGGTGCAGCATACTCCTCGATTCCCGGCCGCCCGCAGATGCCGACGACCGTATATGTTTTCTCTGTCACGGGCACAAGCGTTTCTTCCCCGGCACAATACGAATCGTGCTGGCTGAGTTTCCGGTCGCCGCTCATGCGGTTGCTGACCGAGAGGGTGAGTGTGTCGCCCACCGAAATTTTCACGCCGCCGTTTGCCGCAATATGAGCCGGTATCACGACCTCGCTGCTGTTCTCCGGCAGTCTGCCGGAAAGCAGCTTGATGGGCAGAGCATCCAAGGCTTCCTCGTTCCATCCGGTAATAAAGAGATATGGCTTGTCGGGATTTTGTCCGCCTTCCAGTGTGGCATAGCCGATGTTCTGCAGCGCTACAGCATTTGCCACTCGGCTGTCCTCTGTCTGTTCCTGCACAAAGGAGGAATCTGCGTCCGGGATTTCAATATGCCAATCACCATATTTGGCAACAGCACCACTTATCATATAGCTTTGCAGGGACACGGCAAAGGCAGCGACTGCTGTAATCATGGCAGCGGACAGAATAACTCCGATAATCGTGACAATCGTTCGGGTCCGGCTTCTTTTCATGCTCTGCAGGGTAACTTTGTTAAAAATATTCATGGCTGCACCATCCTCTCATCCCGCGTTACTTTGCCGTCCGATATACCGATGATGCGGTCTGCCTGCAGGGCGATATTTTCGTCATGGGTGACGAGGAGAAGGGTCTGCCCATATTTCTTATTGCTTTCTTTCAGCAGCTTGATGATTTCATGTCCATTCCGGCTGTCCAAACTGCCCGTGGGTTCGTCGGCAAGCATGACCGCCGGAGCGTTCATCAAAGCGCGCCCTATGGAAACGCGCTGTTGCTGACCGCCCGAAAGCTGATTGGGTAAATGCATTTTACGGTCTTGCAGACCAAGCATTTCGAGCAGATCATTCAGCCGTTCCTCATTGACCTTCCGCTTGTCCATCAGGATAGGCAAGGTGATATTTTCCACCACATTCAGAGTGGGAATGAGGTTGTGAAACTGGTAAATCAGTCCAACCTGCCGCCTGCGGAAGATGGCGAGTTTCTCATTGCTCCCCGCATATACATCCTGCCCCTCCAAATACACCTT
>JAEWPN010000168.1 GCA_023399455.1 Bacillota bacterium | reverse complement strand
CAGTACAGACAATAAATTATTCTTCATTTTAAAACTTCCTCCCGCTCGTTTAATAGGAACTTAGCGAATTGTAAATTCTTATTTCTACCCTTCTGTTCAGTGCCCGGCCCTCAGCAGTGGAATTGTCCGCTATAGGAACATATTCTCCGCGACCGGAATGTTTAATGATTGCAGGGTCAAGATTCGCATGTTCAATCAGGTAATTGAATACCGAGAGCGCCCTTCCGCTGCTCAATTCATCATTGTTGGAATACTTTGATCCCGACATCGGAACATTGTCCGTATGCCCTTCTACCTCTATCGTGCTCTGCGCATAACGTTCCAACATAACGCCTATCTTGTCTAATACCGGTAAGGATTCCTCCTTGAGCACGGTACTTCCGGAGTCAAACAACAAGGACCCTTGAAGCGTAATCTGAACATATTGAGAGGTAAATTCAACATCCAGCACATCGCTGAGACTTTGTTCGTCAATCGCCTCTTCCAACCTCTCGGAAAGCTCTTCCGATTCCCTTAACTTGGCTTCTTCAATCTTCTTCTCAGCTTCACTGAGAGTGTCTGGAGTATCCTCCGGAGTAATCTCCCCTTCTTCTATCTCTCCAGAACTGTTTATGTATTGCTCCAGCTCAAAAAGCTGGTTAACACCATTGCTAATTAGAATACCGCCTTTTGATGAGGCTCCGCCGCCGTCGAATATACTGAACGCCTGACTGAATGATTCTGCCATCAAACTGAATTTCTGCGCATCCACTGAAGACATGGAAAAAAGCAGAACAAAAAAACATAGAAGCAGATTCATGAGATCGGCGAAAGTCGCCATCCATGCCGGCGAACCCTTGGGCGGTTCCTCTTTCTTATTTCTAGCCAACCGGTTCACCTCCGTTTTCGCTGTCCCAGCTTTCTCTGTCCTTCGGAGACAGGAATGCTTTCAATTTCTCTTCTATAACCCGCGGGTTCTCACCCGCTTGAATGGAGAGAAGTCCTTCAATCATGATTCCCTTCAAACGAGCCTCTTCCGCATTGCTTTCTCTCAATTTACTCGCAACCGGAGTGCAGACCCAGTTTGCCAAAAGCGAACCGTATAAAGTCGTAATAAGTGCGGTCGCCATACCAGGACCCACTGCTGACGGATCGCTCATCTTATTGAGCATATTCACCAGACCGACAAGGGTACCGATCATACCCCATGCAGGTCCCATCGCTCCGAGCGCGTCCCAAAAACCTATCTTTGTCTTATGTCTTTCCTCTATGCTGGCAAGCTCCGTATCCATTATGGCGCGAACCAATTCCTGATCTGTACCATCTACGATGAGGAGAATTCCCTTCTTCAAAAACTCATCATCAAGATCTGTCGCTCTCTCCTCCAATGCGAGAAGCCCTTCCTTACGGGCTATATTGGACAGTTCAATAATCTTCCTAATCGTCACGGGCGTATCATTATCAGGCGTTCTTAGTACCAAACGAAAGCTCTTAATCCCTTCCTTAAAATTCTGCAGTGAATATGACGCCAACACACAGCACAAAGAACCTCCGAAAGTAATAAAAATAGAAGGCACATCCAAGAAATTGCCAAGCGCTGACACTCCCCCGCTGGTTAAAATACCAAATATAAACACGACGCCGCATAAAATAAGACCCAATATCGATGCTATATCCACAAGCTGTTACCTTATTTCCGCGTTAATCCGCAAAAATATCCTTTCTATACGATTTTACTAGATTTTTCACCTCTTGTCTACTTTCTTTTACAATTATTTTGCGGCCTGTAGTAAATGAAACGACTGTATCTGGTGTCTCCTCCACCAGTTCGATCAAATCCGGATTAATCAATATTTTTGCTCCGTTTATCTTTGTTACCTCTATCATTTTTACCCTCTCCTCTCCTGGACTTAAAGGCCCCTCCAGCCCGCAGCCCTACAAGATGACGGGGAACCTGGTTCCAAGTTCCCCATTATGCTGTGTTCCTTTACATTATATTACTAACGTTTAAGGTTTGTCAATTCTTCTAACATTGTGTCGGAAACTGTAATTATTCGACTGTTTGCCTGAAAACCTCTCTGCGTCGTAATCATTTCCGTAAACTCCTGAGACAGGTCTACGTTACTCATCTCGAGAACGCCAGTCTGCATATAGCCGCCGTTAGCTGTAATATCTACGCCCGTGCCATCGAAGGCGCCGGAGTTCATAGTAGCAGAATACAGGTTATCGCCCTGCTTCTCCAAACCGGATGGATTCGCGAATACTGCGGTCGCGATCTGTCCAAGGCACTTACTCTGCCCATTGTCATAGGATGCGGTAATAATACCATCCTTGCTTATGGAAATAGCAATCATCTCGCCTGTTTTTCGTCCGGCACCGAGTCCGTCGGAATCTCCGCTCGTCATAGCCACCGTACTGGAACCGTTATTATTTACGTTTTGTGTAGTTGAAAAATCAATATTAATCGTAGAAAAATTGCCAAGCGATCCAAAACTCATGCTTATAGTCCCCGCACTGTTACCACCTACAGATGTGAATTTTCCATTCGATGTACTATACGTAAGATATGCTGCATTTTGTACCGTCTTAGACTTAACAGTCAGCGTTCCATCCGCCGCTACTGTTAATGCCGTTACTCCCTCCGCATCGATATCCAACCCATAAAGCGTTTTAAAATTGGCTTTATCTTCGTCAGTAAATGTAGTGAGTTCTCCTCCCGGCGGTGTAAAGGTCATAGTTAAGGTTCCGTTCGTTACTGCTACCGAGGCCGCCTCAAACGTGCCGCTGCTTGCCGTTGCTGTCGTACCGGCCGCGGCTCCCGCATCTACCGTTAATTGACCGTTCCCATCAATTGTAAATGACGTAACCTCATCGAAATCAATATCGCTGTAAGCAGCTTCCAGCGCCGCTCTCTCAGGCGTTCCATCTAAAGGCACTGCTGTTACCTGAGTACCCACATTCCCACTGAATGTATTCGTTCCGCTTGTAATCGTATATGCTCCGGATCCGGTGGCTGAACCGTTCACAAGAGTATACGCCTCCGACACGGCTACATCCAAGGCTCCGCCGAAAGATACCTCATCCAAATCAGCTCCTATACTACTGCCATTAGAATCCAGAATATCATCTAACTCGATATAGTACTGTCCGGCTGTTGTTGTAGAGTGAATACTATATTTAGCCGTATACTTATACCCCATATCATCATAGAATTCGAAGTTCATGATCCTCCCGGAAGTGCTGTTTACCTTCGTATCATTTTTATCGATGATACCCGTCACTCTCGCCTCGCTGGTCGCTTCCGGAGGATAGGTCATATTCGTATCGTCCATGATTTTAAGTGCCGTTACCGTATCCGCTTTCGGCTCTCCGGTGGTCGAATCCACCTTCCACCCCATAACATTATAGCCGGTGCTGGTCATGGCGAGGTTTCCTGCACCGTCCACATAGAAAGAACCGTCTCTTGTAAAGAAATTCTCCGTGCCGTTGCTCACTACGAAGAAAGCGTCGCCCGTTATCATAATATCAAACGGATTGTTCGTCGTCTGCGCAGATCCCTGCTGAGAAATAGCCGTATTGATCGCTCCCGTAACTACGCCGAGACCGATCTGCTTGGCATTAGTACCGCCTACACCTGTCTCCGCATTCGCTCCGGACGCTGCCTGTGTCGTCTGATACATCAGATCTCTGAATGTCACAGACTGTGATTTATAAGCTGTCGTATTGACGTTAGCGATATTGTTACCGATAACATCCATTTTTGTCTGGTGCGCTCTAAGTCCCGCTACACCAGAATACAATGATCTCATCATAATGAATGACCTCCTTTTTATACCGCACGATGCCGCCTCGTTCCTTCTGTCATTCCGGAACGGCAGCCCCCTTGTAAGGTCCGGCTCACATAATTACCGCGCCATCGATATTGGTAAATACATTTTCATCTGTTTCCGTCTGCTTCATAGCCGTCACTACCGTATTATTGGGAACATTTACGATAAAGGCCAGTTGGTCGACAAGCACCAGTGACTCATGAATTCCTTTCAATCCTGCTTTCATCGTTCCTACCTGCAGCCTCTCCTTCTGGTTATCCGTAAGCTCTATGTTTCGCTCCGCCAGACGATTTACCGCATGTTTGGAAAATTTTACTTCCCCTGCACTCTCAGCCGCTTTTGCAGTTTTATTAAGTAAATCAGAAAAAGAGACTCCGCTCTCTCCCGCGATTTTACGGCTTTGTTCTGCCTGCGTAAAATATTTTGCCTGCAGTTGTTCTATGGAAAGGAATTGATTATTTTGAATCTTCATAATCTTCTCCTCCTTGAGCTTCTCCCATCCTTGGCATCTAAGACCGTCCCGACTAGCTTCAAAGCTCTAATCATCACTATCGTCGTCTAATCCGGCATTATTTTCTTCCTGATCCTTGACCAGTTCCTCAATGCGTTCAGTATACTCCTTCAGCTTAGTTACATAATCAGATGCAATAAAGGTCTTCTGGTAAGCCGTCATTCCGTTGTAGGTTTCATTCAGCTCGTCAATCTTTTCCTTGTTGTCCAGAGTCAGTTTTTCTTTGGATGAAGGCAGCTTGGCCATTTCAACCGCAAAACTCACTGCTAAATCATAAGCATCCAAATATTCCTGATCGGCAACTCCATATACATCGTCCAGCGAATAAAGAGCACCTCCTATGGATACATAAGCTTTGCTATTTTCATAAACTACGTAATCCACCTTGCCTTGAATCTGCGTTGTCTGACCACTGCTGTTCGTCGTATTGACACTAACTACTTGTCCTACAAGCGTAGAGGCTCTGGACAGTTCCAATGTAGCACTCATATTTTGCATCTGTTCCAAGGATGAAAACTGTGCGTACTGCGCAACAAATTCCGTATTCGAGGTAGGCTCAAGCGGATCCTGATATTTCATCTGTGCTACGAGCAGACCCAAAAATGCATCCTTATCAAGAGTTGATTTATCTTTTGATGTACTATTTGCCAGGGAAGACGCCGATGTGCTTTCTACTACTTTTCCGTCTTCTATTTTTGCTGTTACTGACATACATTCTCCTTTCTGTAAGTGTTTTTCTCACATTTCATATTAGTCTAAAAAATAATACTACATAAAATTCTTAATACATGAGGTTAAGCCGTGAAATCTACTGTACTGCCATCCGCTGTCATCATCGCTACAGCAATTTGTTCTTCTTCGTTCAGTTCCACTTCACTTTCTGGATTCAATTCATTCAGATTGATCTTCCTAATGCCCTTCTTCTTTCCCTGCTGCGCTTGCTCCTGCCCGCTTCCATCGCCATTTAGATTTCTTTCAAACTGGTGACTTTCTACGGTGACTTCTACCGCTTCCACTTTCAGACCCTGTTCTTCGAAGTTATTTCGAAGCTGCACTATCTGGCTTTCGATTGCCGCTTTCACCGATTCGTTCTGCGTTAAGAACTGTGCTGTAATCACGCCGTCCTTGGCTGTAATGTTGATGTTGACCGTACCAAGACTTGCAGGGTGAAGTTGTATTTCCATCTGCGTCATATCCGTCTTTATTTGAACCTTCATGTAATCCATGATTTGATTCATGATGTCCTGTGTATTTGCCGTCTGGCCCGCCATGGTGCTTTCGAATACCGCATCTGAAGCGGACGTAGTATTATTTCGGTTCAACAAGCTTTCCAACAATACATTATCATAAATATTACTTCCGTGGGATGAAGAATCTCTCTGTGAAGAACCATTCTTAGGACTATCCGCTGTCTCTTCCTCAGGTGCCTCCACCTTCTCAGAAACCAATTCAGGGCTTTCTTCCTTGACGCTCCCATCTGCTTTTATATTGATTTCCACCGCTTCACCGTCGTGCTCTACAGTTACGGTATAATCCTTCTGCTCTTCGGGCACCGCTTTAGTGGCTTCTGCACTCATAGCTTTTACGTGATCATCCGCTTCAGGTTGCATTTCTTTAGAAGCCGCCTGCTCTAGAATTGCTGCGATTTCCTCCTGCGTCAGACCAGTCTGCTCCTGCAAGATGTTCAGCGTTTCATTCACTTTTCCCAAAAGATTCTTGAGGGAATTATAAAGCCCTTCGTCCGTCATTACCGTCAGCATGTCTGCGCCTTTAAGCGTCAGAACCAGCTGTGTCATGTTATCAGGATTCAGCAAATCTGCCACGGTAAGCCCTAGGGTCTCCATAGCGGCTTCAACTTCCTCCACCGAGATGCCCAGTTCCTGAGAAACTTCCTTGACTAATTCCTCTCCCGCCTTGCGCACCGTATCCGCTGTGGTCTTGTCCACGCTAGTGCCTTGTACATTCTCCACCTTTGTTTCAGCACTGCTGTCTTTGGTGTCCAAACCTCTCTTATCGGTACGACTCACCTTTACCTGAGAGCTCTTCACCGTATTGTCGTTAGAAAGAGACGTATCCTGTATGTCCGTCTGACCCGACGCTTTGTTGAAAGTATCTGAAAAACTTCCTGCCAGATTGCCAGGTATACTTCCCGTCTGCTTCGTGGATGCGTAATTCATCAACGGATTAATACCTTTTACCGGTGTACTCATCGCGTTCTACCTCCTTTCTTATTAAATTTTTATGTACATTTATATATAAATGCGGTTTCCCACCTTATATATCATCATTAAGACTCAGGGTCCATAATCTTGGTAATGCGCGCTGCAGTAGCGGAATCCATCGCTCCTAAGATTTTTCCTCTGTCCTCTGCACTCATCACGGAAAGGATTCTCGATGCCAGACCGAGATTGTCGGTCATAGACTCAAAAATGGCCGCGGCCTCCTTCGGCTTCATCTCCGAATACGCCTGCGCATATTCCTTCACATCGTCACTTTCCTCTACCTGCTGTACCACTTGCTTGTATAGATATTCTGCCGTAGTAGGGTCGATACTCTCGTAATATTTCTTATATTCCTCTGCTCCAGGCCCATTTTCCGCATATACTACTTCTTCATAGAACTCCGTCTTGATTCTCTGGAATTCCACCTGATTGTTCTCGAAGGTCTTTAATCTTTCAACTTCCGCCTTTAGATTTGCAACCTCTTCTGAACTCGTGGACTGTGCTGATTGTGCGCTCTGCAGTTCAAGCTCCAATTCCTTAATGTATCTGACTGCTTCCGCAAGGCTCTTATAGCCGCCGTAGTCCTCCCCCGTTTCCATCGTCACATCAGTAGCGCCTTCTGTCGACGGGAGAATCTTATTAATTACCGGTACATCTTTCAAAACAGGTGCGAGCACTCCAGAACCGAAACCACCTACATCCAGCTTCACCAATAAGCAGAGAATAGCTATCCACACCACTACAATGAGCGCCGTTACCAGAAAAACCGATACGCCGCTGGCCCCACTGTCATCATCCAGCTGTGCCTCCTGAAGATAAAGCTCCTTGGCCCGCCTTTTCGCTTCCTTTTTCTGCTCCTTTTGATCTGACTTGAGCCGCTTTTTTTCTTCTGCCAGCTTCTTTTTATCTGTTATCTGGTCAATGTCTGTAATAACCTCTGTATTTGGCATTTTCTCACCTTCTTCTCCGTCCATATGTATAACTGGTCAGTTCATCTACTTCCTTGCTTTCCGCAGAGTTTTCTTCCTTTATGAATTCCTCAAAAGCCTTTTCCTGCAGTTTCTCCTGCACCTTGCGCTCCTGCATGATCTCCTGAAGCTTCTTCCTCTTCCTTTCCAGTTCATCCTCTGCGCGACGCACTTCGATTTTTTGATTCTCTATATAATCATTCATCTGCAAAATTGCATTCTTATTATCCATGATATCCTGCACGTTCAAATTATGTTCCCTAAGTCTGCGGCCTTCTTCTTCATAGGACGCTTTTCTTTCAAAGAGGCGTCTTAATTTCTCCTCCTCCTCATCCAAGCGCATTCTGGCAGCGGCAAATTCCATTTTCACCTGCTCTTCCATCTTATATTTCAGACTCAGAATGCTCTGCATCCTATATATAAATTTCGGCATAAGACCCTCTAATCTTTAAATAAATCTTCCATATTTCTCACGGATTCTTCGAAACTGTATTTTTCCTCCACCGCCTGCGTCAAAAACGAATTCACGGCATCGATTTTTTGAATAGCATAATCAATGTTGGCATTGCTGCCACTCTTATAAGCGCCTATATTAATCAAATCCTCCGCTTCATTGTACGTAGCAAGGACGTTCTTCAGCTTGCCCGCCGTCTGCTTATGCTCACGGTCTGCAATCTGGCTCATACAACGGGATATGCTCTGTAAAACATCGATTGCAGGATAATGATTCCTATGTGCCAGCTTTCTGCTGAGCATGATATGTCCGTCCAGAATACTCCTCGCCGTATCCGTAATAGGTTCGTTGAAGTCATCACCATCTACAAGTACTGTGTACAATCCCGTTATGGAGCCCCTTTTAGATCGTCCCGCACGCTCCAAAAGCTTCGGCATTTCAGAATATACGCTAGGCGGATATCCTCTCGAAACGGGTGGTTCTCCGCTGGCAAGACCAATTTCCCTCTGTGCCATGGAAAAACGGGTAAGGGAATCCATCATAAACAAGACGTCTTTTCCCTGATCCCTGAAATATTCCGCAATAGCGGTAGCCGTCTTAGCAGCTTTATTACGTTCAAGGGCCGGTTTGTCCGAAGTCGCCACCACTACGACGGAACGTTTCATCCCCTCCGGGCCCAAATCTCTTTCTATAAATTCACGAACTTCCCGTCCTCGTTCTCCAATCAGCGCGATAACGTTAATATCCGCTTTCGTATTCCTCGCGAACATTCCTAACAATGTGGATTTGCCCACTCCTGAACCGGCGAATATACCGACCCTCTGCCCTTTTCCAACGGTCAGAAGTCCGTCCACCGCTTTTACTCCCAAAGGAAGAACATCGTCGATAATGTCTCTGCTAAGCGGATCCGGAGGCAGCGCTTCTACAGAATAGGTCCGTCCGCTTACAGTCACGCCCTCTGAAACCGGTCTCCCTAAACCGTCCAGAGTCCGTCCTAAGAGCTCCTCGCTCACTTGTATTGTAAGAGGAGCTCTTGTATTCTCCACTATACTTCCGAAGCCAACGCCCTCCATAGGTTCGTAAGGCATTAAAATCGTCTTCTTGTCTTTGAAGCCTACCACTTCTGCCATCACTGGCTTCGCGACCTCTCCCGTATCGGGATATATCAGGCAGATATCGCCAAGCTTCGCATCCGGTCCTAACGACTCGATCGTCAGTCCAACGAGGTTGACCACTTTTCCCTTCATCCTGTAGTAAGTACCTTCTATCAATTTTTCATATTTAATAAAATCAATTGTTGCTCTCAATATCGGCCCACCTCATATGTATTTATTACTCCCATTGGTAATGCTCAATACAAAATGTTCGTATTACTATTCTTTCGCATAAGATAGAAGCCTGAGTTTCTGTGAAAGCTCCTCCAACTGCGTCCCTAATCCACAGTCGAATACTCCTCCATCCGTCTCTATCATACATTCGTTTGAACAGAGCGTTATATCTTCTACAATCTCTATGGATGCTCCGGAAGATACCGCACTGGCTAACAGCTCTTCCTTCTTCATGCTGACATAAGAATAATCCTCCTTGGAGACATGAATCAGATAATTACTGCTCCCCTCTATTTTGTGCATCGCAGTGGATATCAAATGTACGATGATATTCTGTTCCTTCGCCAAATCCACTTTGAATATTTTCTCATAAATATCGGTCAGGCTTTCTACGAATCTCGGTTCCAGCGTCTTTACAAGCTCCTGATAATCCTTTTCCAGACTAACTCGTTCCTCTTCCAGCTTTTTTCTCTGAGCTTCTATTTTTGCCATGCCCTCATTATAACCATCGTCGTATCCCTTCACTTTTCCTTCCTCAAAAGCGCGCTGTTTCAGTTCCTCGCTCTCCTGTTGCGCTCTCGCCAGAGCCTCAGACTTAATGTCCTCCGCTTCGCCGTGCGCCTTGTCCAAAATTTCCTGAACCTGTGCGGATACTGTCTGTAAGGACTCTCCTGCGTCTTCACCTTCCGCATTCTCCGGCTGAACAGCCTTTATCACGGAACCTCCCTCGTCGTCCGCAAGCAAGGCATCCACTTGCCCCGCATTCAGACCCGATGAAAAACCGCCCAGTGTATCTGTACCGCTCTCGCTCCCCGCTTCCTTTAGCATCAGGCCCTCCAGATACTCTATTTTCTTCGCGACCTTTTCATTATTATCTATCATCAAAGCATCATCGTTTTGTACGGTAATCTGATTGAATTTATAAATATTCTTAGACAATAATCTCGTCACCTCCACCTCTGGAGATAACAATTTCTGCCGAATCTTCCAGTTTTCTTATGATATTAACTATCTTCTGCTGAGCCTCTTCCACATCCTTCATACGTATAGGCCCCATGAATTCCATATCTTCTTTAATCATAACAGAAAGGCGTTTGGACATATTGTTAAATATCGTATTCTGAACCTGTTCATTAGAGCCTTTGAGTGCAATTGCAAGGTCATTATTGTCCACGTCGCGCAGGACTCTCTGAATCGCTCTGTCGTCAAGCAACAAGATATCCTCGAATACGAACATTTTCTTTCTGATTTCGTCCGCAAGTTCCGGCTCTTCGATTTCCAAAGTCTCCATAATATGCTTCTCGGTACCACGGTCTACCGTATTCAAAATGTCTACTACCGCATCTACACCGCCGATAATCGTGTAATCCTGATTTACCAAAGATGCAAGCTTGGATTCCAGCACTTTCTCCACCTCTTTTATTACATCCGGACTGGTTCTGTCCATTACTGCAATACGCCTTGCCACGTCCGCCTGTCTGTCCGGGGGCAACGCCGATATGATGAGCGCAGACTGCGCTGATGACAAATATGACATGATAAGTGCAATCGTCTGCGGATGCTCGTCCTGAATAAAGTTGAGAAGCTGCGATGCATCCGTCTTCCTGATAAATTCGAAAGGCTTAACCTGTAAAGATGCGGTCAGCTTACTGATAACATCCATCGCTTTTTCCGAACCCAGAGCTTTTTCCAAAAGCTCCTTCGCATAACCGATGCCGCCCTCTGCTATATACTGTTGAGCGAGGCAAACCTGATAAAATTCGTCTAATATTTCTTCCTTTAATTGCGGTGTAATACTTCTCGTATTCGCTATTTCCAAAGTTAACTCTTCTATTTCTTCTTCCTTCAAATGCTTAAATATCATCGCAGACCGTTCCGGTCCCAGCGCAATCAGCAAAATGGCTGCTTTCTGAAGTCCCGCGATTTTTTCATCCCCAGTTCTGGACATTCCCTTTACCCCCAGTCTTCATTCAGCCAGTTTCTAAGCAGGCTGGCCGCTGCTTCCGGATTCTCACTTACAAATCTGTCAATCATCTTTCTCGTCTCGGATTCATTTTCCGGTCCAAGGCTTTCAAGTTCTACAATCGGAGTAGATTGAAGCAGGGACTCCACGGAAAGCTCCTCCTCCACTTCTCTTTCTTTCTCTCCGCGCATACTTCTCAGTATTACAAAAGCGAGAAGGGCGAGAATTACAACAACCAACAATATCTGAATCACATCCGTAGCCGTCATATTAAGTCCTTCGCTGTCGAAGAACAGATTCTCACTATAAGCCACAATCGTAATAGCTTCCGAATTGATGCCGGTGGCATTAGCTACTACATCATACATTTCCGCTTCCACGTCTACTTTCGTTCTTCCTGTATTGGCCGACTTGTATTCATCCCATGATATTCCATCCAAAAGTCCCTGTCTCTTAGCATCTTCTTCGTGCACTACTTTATAAACGATTCCCGTAACTGAAACAGAAGACTCGTCATAGTTGATGCGGCCCGCAGGGGTGCTTGCATTGGTTATGGTCTCGTTCGGAAGATAATCTCTGGACTCCTCCGTTACGGTAGAACTGCTGTTGGCATTGTCCTGCACTACGTAGGTCGTCTGATCATTGGAATCCGTTCCGGGCACACCTCCGTTGGAATTGGTAGAATCCGAACTGTAAACATCCTCGTGGCTGAGTACCCCCTGGGTCTGTCCATCCGCAGGAGTATAGGTATGCTCCGTAGTATCCGTAGTCGAAAAATCCAACACTAAATTGCTTGCAACCTCGATATTATCAAACTCGTTGGTCCCAAGCAGCACTCTTTTCACTTCATTCTTCACAAGGCTTTCCGCCTGTGTCTTTACATTGAGCTGGGAATTAGCCAGACCCGATGTAGTGTAATTGTCATCTCCCGAAAACAGCATGTTCCCTTCCGTATCGAGGATAACCACATTATTGGTCGTAGTGTTTCCTATAGCAGTCGCTACCGCTCTCGCTAAATACGCCGCATTATCTGTAGTAAATTCTCCGTTTAATTCGAGCAGAATGCTTGCAAAAGCTTCCTCCTCAGTAGAAATGAGAGTTCCGTCATTTTCCGGTATGGACAATTCCACGCTGGCGCTTTTAATTGCGGAAAACTTCTGTATAAATTCTTTTTCCAGCCTTGTCTCCATATAAAGCTGGTATTTCTTCTGCTTATCCGATTCAGTTGTACTGAAGCCCCCATTCGTTACATTATCGATGCTATATGCAGCGGACTGGATGTCGTTAGCACCTAGAAGAAGGTTCGCGTCCGACTGCTGTGATTTCAAGACTTCAATCTGATACCCATCATCGGATACCTGATAATCGATGCCGCCTCCATCCAAAAGTTCTGTCACTTCCGCCGCTTCCTTTGTCGTTTCGCAATTGAGAAGCAAAACATATTGAGGTCTCGTAAGAAGCGCTATCAAAATTGCTATAATCAGTATAATTCCGGCCGCCGCCGAAATGATAATCGTTTTTTGCTTCGCGGTAAATTTATTCCACCACTCAAGAACTTTACCTAAAAGTTCTTTCACCTTATCTGCCATGTTAAAGTCTCCTTATCTGACGTATTTCTATCAGATCTTTTAGATTTGTATTTGCATAATCTCTTTGTAAGCGTCTAACAACTTGTCGCGGACTGCCACCGTGTACTGTAATGCGGTCGAAGCCTTACCAAGAGCTATCGTGAGATCATGTGTATTCTGGGTCTCTCCCAGCGCCCACTTGATCTCTTCGTTTTCTGCATCTGACAAATAACTGTTCGTGGTGTTGATATTCTCCATAGCCTTAGTAAGAATACTATCAAAAGAAGTATCTTCCTGCCGGGGAGTTAATTTTCCTATTGCACTGCTTTCAGCCGCCTGCTTTACGGCGCCCGATGTCACGTTGTATAAGGATGTAATATCCATTGTTTCCCTCCATTATTAAGAAATTTATTCCAGACCCTAATTACTATTTATTACCCCTTGCCCATTTCCAACCCCTTCAAGGCTATGGACTTGCTTGCTGTAAATGCTGTAGCGTTCGCTTCATATGCGCGGCTTGCGTCTATCATATTCGTCATTTCTGTAATAATATTGACATTAGGATACGATACATATCCATCCTCATCCGCATCAGGATGGGACGGATCGTAAGCCTTTACCATTTCGGTCCACGTGTCCTCATAGACACCGTTTACCTTTACTCCGGTTCCTGAATATCTGTCAGTCGCCGTATTCAACACTCTGCTGAAGGGCGTCTGGGAATTCTTCTCCGAAAAGGTAACCACCTTCCTGCGATAAGGAGTTCCATCCTCCGTACGCGTAGTATTTGCATTTGCGATGTTCTGCGAAATAATATCCATCCGGTATCTTTGAGCGGTCATTCCAGATGAATTAATGTTAAACGATGTAAAAATATCGCTCATTTACTGCTCCCCCTATCCCTTATTTCATAACCATCTGAAGATTTTTAAGTTCCTGCGTCATACTGTCAACCAAACCGTTATACCGCAGCTGGTTCGCCGCAAGTGTCACATTCTCCGTCTCGACGTCCACATTATTGCCATCCGAACGGTAAGAAAAATTTGCCGAATCAACATATGTACGCGGCTTCAGCTTATTGATTTTCAAATCACTAACTTTATCGTCCATGGAAGTGTATTTGGAATGCTCCAAAGCCCTTTTCAATTCCGACTCGAACTCCACATCCTGTCTCTTATATCCCGGAGTGGATACATTCGCTATATTGTTAGCAATCACATCGTTACGAATCCATGCTGCATCCGCCGCCTTGTCCAGTACATTAATATAATCAAATGTATTGCTGTTAATCATAACCTTCTCCTTCGTAAGCAGTTTCTGGTCTACATCTTGGATAAAAATTCAAATCCCTTCCAAATTACCCCAAAATATAGCTCTTCTAATCTACTATTTTCTATTATAAATTATTTATTAAAAAACACAAGATTTTTTTACAAAAAAAGACAAAAAATGCGAAAAGGATTTATGAATACTTCAATAAATCCTTTTTGTTTTCTTTCTTTTTCGATATTTTCCTATTATTTTCTGCTTTCTTTTTTAATTCTATCAATTTCGTCAAACACTACATCGTTAAGCACTTTAATATAAGTCCCCTTCATTCCCGAGGATCTGGACTCAATAACACCCGCACTTTCGAACTTTCTTAACGCATTAACGATTACCGACCTGGTGATCCCTACGCGATCCGCAATCTTGCTCGCCACCAAAATCCCCTCTGTTCCGCCAAGCTCGTCAAATATATGGGTAATCGCCTCTAATTCCGAAAATGAAAGAGTACTGACCGCTGAACGCACTACTGCGACCTTCCGGCCTTCCTCTGCACTTTCTTCGTTCACAGCCCGCAGCATCTCGAGGCCGACTACCGTAGTTCCGTATTCACACAGGATAATATCGTCGATGTCGTACTGCTCGTCACCTTTATAAATGAATAACGTACCTAGCCGCTCTCCTGCTATATCGATAGGCGTAATTATCGCCTGAATCTTCTTCATATCAATATTCTCAAACCCAAGCGTCTCCAGATTCACGTTTTCCTTCGTGGATAAGACGGCAAGCATTCTCTCATTCAGCATAGAATCAATAAAACCGCCCACCTTGCCGACAATCAGCTCGTTGATGGAATCCACTCCCGGCGCGGTTCCCACGCCGAGCACTTTTCCTTTCTTGCTGATTACAAGAACATTAGAATACAAAATCTCGCACAACACACTGCATATGTCATTAAAAACCACCTTGCTGGAATTATTGTTGTGCAATAACTTGCCTATTTTTCTTGTCTTGTCCAACAGTTGAACACTGCTCATTCCCCTACCTCCAATTTTCCTTTTTGTATTCGGCAGCCGCCGCACATAATGGGGGAAGAAAAGTACATAAAAACCCCCGGAATTGTTGCTTAATACGCTAATTGTATCACAATGTTTTCGTAATATCAACGATTCCGAGGGGAATTATTTAAAAATTTGTCGAAATTTAGAACAATTTCTGAAATTGCAGCAGCCGTTTTTAATTTTGCGGATTATTGGGGCGGTTCATCACGTGTCCACAGTTCTCATTAAAACAAACCAGCTTGTTCCCCTTTTCCAGCATGAGAGAGCCGCATTTTTCACACTTTATTTCGGAGGGCTTCTGCCATACCATAAAATCACATTCCGGATTGCCCACGCAGCCATAATACTTTCTGCCCTTTTTTGTCTTCTTCAGTACGATATCTTTTCCGCACTTAGGGCACGGAATTCCAATCTTCTCCAGATAAGGTTTCGTATTGCGGCATTCGGGAAAGCCCGGACAAGCCAAAAACCTGCCGTGAGGTCCATACTTAATTACCATCTGCTTTCCGCATAAGTCGCACACCTCATCCGACACCTCATCGGCTATCTTAACGTGCTCCAGCTCTTTTTCCGCCTTCTGCACCGCCGTCTCCAAATCAGGATAAAAATTAGAAACAATGCTCTTCCACTTCACGCTTCCTTCCTCTACTCCATCCAAAAGGACTTCCATATTAGCGGTAAAATTCACATCCACAATGCTGGGAAAAGCCTCCTTCATCATATTATTTACCACTTCTCCGAGTTCTGTCACATACAGATTCTTGTTTTCCTTCACCACGTACCGCCTTGCCAAAATCGTCGTAATAGTAGGTGCATAGGTACTGGGACGGCCTATTCCCAGCTCCTCTAAGGCACGTACCAAGGAGGCCTCTGTATAGTGAGGTGCCGGCTGAGTAAAATGCTGCTTATAGTCGAAGGCTTCAAATTCCAGCTTCGTATCCTTATCAATGCCTTTGATGAGGGTATTGCCCTCTTCTTTTTCTTCTTCCTCTGTATATACGCTCATGAAGCCATCGAAGATAATCTTTGATGCGGCAACAGTAAAGCGATGTCCGTTCCCGTCGATCTTAACCGAGGTAGTTTCATATTTCGCCGGATTCATACGGCTGGCCGCAAACCGCTTCCAAATAAGCTGATAAAGGCGGAACTGGTCTCTGGATAAAGAATCCTTCATTTCAAAAGGAGTTCTTGCTATATCCGTAGGACGAATCGCCTCATGGGCGTCCTGAATCTTCTGGGATGTCTTTTTCTCATTAGCCGATACGGCAGCATATTCACTGCCATAGACCGAGTCAATATATTCCCTTGCCTGCCTCTCCGCTTCCTCGGAGACTCTTGTGGAATCCGTACGAAGATACGTGATAATACCTACCGTACCGTTCCCCTTTATATCCACGCCTTCATAAAGCTGCTGAGCGAGACGCATCGTTTTCTGAGTGGAGAAATTGAGCACCTTGCTGGCTTCCTGCTGCAAAGTGGAAGTGGTAAAGGGCAGAGGCGCTTTTTTCGTCCGTTCTCCCTTTTTCACTTCTGCAACTTCATATTTGGCATTTTTTAAATCTTTTATAATATCGTTCAATTCCTCCTCGGAGGAAATATTCACTTTTCCTTCAGCAGTTCCGTAATATTTGGCTGCCAGAGGCTTCTTTTCCCCCGGAACGTGTAAAAGAGCGTCCAACGTCCAGTACTCCTCCGGAATGAATGCGTTAATTTCATCCTCTCTGTCACAAATAATGCGGAGCGCTACCGATTGCACACGGCCCGCACTCAGCCCTCTCTTTACCTTTGCCCACAGCACCGGAGAGATACGATAGCCCACCATTCGGTCCAATACTCTTCTGGCCTGCTGTGCATCCACCAGATCCATATCCACCTTACGCGCGTTCTTAAGCGATTCCTTTACCGCAGTCTTGGTAATTTCGTTAAAGGTAATGCGGTACACCTTCTTGTCCTCCAGCTTAAGCGCCTTTGTAAGATGCCACGAGATCGCTTCACCTTCGCGGTCGGGGTCGGTTGCCAGATAGATTTTTTCCGCCTTCTTCACTTCCTTGCGAAGATTTGCAAGAATATCTCCCTTTCCCCGAATCGTAATATATTTCGGTTCATAATCGTTTTCTATGTCAATTCCCAACTGGCTCTTCGGCATGTCTCTCACATGTCCGTTACTCGCGGCAACCTCATAATTAGGTCCCAAGAATTTCTTAATCGTCTTTACTTTTGCTGGCGATTCCACAATCACTAAATACTTTGCCATATTTTTTCCCCTGTTCATCTGCTATAGTTTCTTCTATATATAAGGCCGCATAAGCACACTGTGCCGTCTGGCCTGCAACTTGCATCACTATACAATAATTTTTCTGCGCTTGCAAGTAATATTATGAAAAATTTAGAAATTTTATTCATTTATTCTATATACGAATATCATATTTTCCAGCTTTTTGATAAAATCCTGCAGACACTTGCTTTACCTCTCCGTCCATACAAAGATTCATGAGGCGGCATATGATTTCCCTATATTCCATACCGGATTCCTCCTGAAGCTGTTCTATGCTCTTAGGATAAAAATCAAGGCATTTTTCAAGCTTTGTATGTCCCTTTTCCCCTTCGTCAGCCTCTGTGCCGGACAATTCTTCTTCCCATCTCCTCTTTTTTTCACGCAGTCCGGTCTCCTCAAGCATCTCAGAAACGGAGAGCATAAGCCCTGCTCCCTGTTTAATTAACCGGTTACAGCCCTCGCTCAGGCGGTCCGTGGCCCTGCCGGGAAGTACATATACCTCCTTCCCTTGTTCAAGTGCCATATCGGCGGTAATCAAGGTACCGCTCTTCTCCCTCGCCTCAATGATTACTACCACATCCGAAAGTCCGCTGATGATCCGATTTCTGGGTGGAAACAGCTGAGGCTTAGGGCCGGTACCCGGAGAATATTCGGAGAGTATCCCTCCCTGCGTCTTCATCCTCTCATAAATTTTTCTATTTTCCGCCGGATAGCAAATATCCGTACCACAGCCTAACACCGCATAGCTGTTTCCTCCGGCTTCCAGCGCCGCCCTCTGCCCGATACTGTCGATTCCTCTCGCCATTCCGCTTATAAGCGCCACACCCTCCTGCGCCAGCTGACTTCCCCACAATCCCGCCATATACCTTCCATATTCCGAACATTCTCTTGCACCGATTATCGCCACGGAGGGTACGGACTTACTCGGCAGCCTTCCATAAAAATACAGCCCGAAGGGAGCATCCTCTATTGCTGCCAGCTTTTCGGGATAAGAGGTTTCTAACAGACTAACGAAATTCACTCCTTCCTCCTGAAGCTTTCTATATTCTCCTTCCACATCCCAACGCCTTCGCTCCCTTACCATTTTCTCCAGTTTCGGGGCTGAAAGGAATTGCATCAGCTCCTTTTCCGGCATCTCATATACCTCCCTGGCGCTCTTCCCATAAGCTGAAAGCTTACGCTTCATTCTATTACCGATTCCCGGGACGTTTGCCAGCCAATAAGCATACGGCTCGTCCCAACTGCTTTCCCCATTCATATGTCTTTTACCTCTCCCAATATTTATTCCCTTCCATGCGGTAACTGATGGCCTCCGCTAAGTGTACCTCTTTAATTTGCTCGCTCTCATCCATATCCGCAATGGTGCGCGCAACACGGAGAATTCTATAATAGCCTCTGGCACTAAGCTGCAAGGAGGTAAAGGCCCTCTCCATCAGCGTCTCTTCTTTATCACCCAGTAAACAAAACTTCGATATATCCTTCGCTGTAAGTCCTGCGTTACACTTATATTCCCTTCCTCTATACCTTTCTTCCTGTCTCTTTCTGGCGCTCATCACCCTCTTTCGTATAGAAGCACTCGACTCCCCTTCATTCTTTTTGGTCAACTCCTTCATTGCTATTTGGGATACCTCCGTGCACAAATCAATCCTGTCCAGAACAGGTCCCGATATACGGCTTTGATATTTCTTAATATCCGCCTGAGTGCAGCGGCATCTGTTCATATCCGGATAATACCCGCAGGGGCAGGGATTCATAGCTCCTACTAGCATAAAATCTGCTGGATACGTATAGTTCCCTCCAATTCTTGCGATATTAATCTGCTTCTCTTCCAAGGGCTGTCTTAGCACGTCCAGCACACGCTGGCCGAATTCCGGCATCTCATCCAAAAATAGCACTCCCTTGTGGGCGAGGCTGATGATTCCGGGCCTGGGAATTCTCCCTCCGCCCGTGAGGGAATGTATCGTTACAGTATGGTGAGGGCTTAAAAAAGGCCTTTTTTCGATGAGGGTCTTCCCGCTGCTCAACTGTCCCGCAATGCTATAGAGCGAGGAAACCTCCATACATTCCTCGCTCGTAAGAGGTGGAAGAATGCCCGTAAGCCTGTTTGCTATCATCGTTTTACCTGATCCGGGCGGCCCTACGAGCAATAAATTATGAAAACCCGCAGCAGCGATTTCCGCCGTCCGTTTCGCCGCCGCCTGCCCGCTTATTTCCGAAAAATCAGGCGTTTTTTCTCGCTTTCCTTTCCTGCTTGCCACAACTTTTTCCTTCGTATTCTCCTCCTTCCGCTCTCCCTTTAAATAACTGAGTGCGTCTTGCAGGGAAACAGCACCTATTACCTCTATCCCGGATATTACTGCTCCCTCCTCCTTATTTTCTTCGGGTACCAGACACCGCTTTATTCCTTCCTCTTTCGCCCGCCTTACCAATGGAAGAATTCCCTTTATGGGATTGACCTTTCCATTAAGGCTAAGCTCTCCCACAATCATAATACCGGCTACTGCATCTTCCTCTATACAATCCATAGAGCGAAGCATACCTACCGCTATAGGAAGGTCAAAGGCTGTGCCTTCCTTTCTTATATTCGCCGGAGATAAATTGACCGTAGTCCGCATAGGAGACAGCGCGATACCGGAATTTTTCAGTGCTACCCTTACTCGTTCTCCCGCTTCCTTCACTTCTCCGCTCAAATAACCCACCATTAAAAAGCCAGGCAGGCCTTTCGCCATATCCACCTCCACATGTACCAGCATGGCATTCATACCGCATATAGCTGCTGATATTATAGTACTAAACATTAAATACAACCTCCTCCGTTAATTTTATGTGTCCTTTCATGGCCTCGCAGTAATTTCCCACGGTGTGTTTGTTTTTGCCTCCTTCATAGAGCGGCTTGTATTTTCTTAAGGGAATCTGATGTCCTCATGGTAAGCACCGCAAAGATGTGCCATTTAGTCTATACAGCCGTAAACGCAGGAGAAAAAAATCCACGTGGAAAGTTCCTGATAAACCCTAAAGGGCATTCAGCTTTTCATGATATAACAGTGTTACATTCCTCTACTCATATTAAAAATAAATATAATAAAAATGGAATTATTGGGGGAATCCCCTGATGTTCCTTCATACGCCCGGCTAAGACGCCGGACGCAGGGAACTTATGATAATAAATAAAATCCTATGTAATTCTAAAAAACTATTAGAAGAACTGTCCCGGAATATACTCTTCCACTTCCGTGCCTTCTTCTGCAATTCCGGTGTGAATCTCTGCTTCCTTGAGTTCCGGTACATTGATGCCGTGCTCCCGCAGCGTCTTCGTATCAATGATGCAGCGGTTATCCATCGTCTTCATAATATCGACAACCTCCAGGTCACTGTAAGATTTTTCCGCTAAATCCATGATATTATTGTCCTTAAAGCCTAAGACCATCGGGCGAAGAACATTTTCTTCGTTATTTCTGATTACGATTGCCTTATCACCGGTATTTAACTCTACACTCACACCAGGCACCAGAATATTCACAGATTCAATGAGAGCGTCCACAATCTCCGGCATATAAATCTCCGGGTGGTTCAGCAAATGCTTAAGAGCTGCAACCTCCGAAACCGGAGCTCCATTCAAGTGCATCGCTGTCATCGTATCGTAAGTCTCGGCTACGGTAAGCACCTGTGCCCCCCTCACCGGCCTAAACCTCTTATCTTCCACGCCGACTTTAAAATTATCCATCATCTTCTGAGACTGCACGCAGATACGCTTAATATTAGGCTCTGCGGAAAATACCCTGCCGATCAGTTCGAATCCTGCTGTCTTATAGGAAGCGATCATCTCCCTTTCAGCATCGTTATTCTCTTCTTTCTCCGATACCGTTTTAGGTAATGACAACATTCCGACGTCGTGTACCAACGCCGCCATAACAGTGTCCATCTGCTCCTCGAGCTTTATATTCAGCACATGCGTTATCATCGCACAAAGAATAGCCGTGTTTAACGCGTGCTTGTATACATGATCCTCTTTACTTCTCAAATTCTGGATAAAATTGATACT
>JAEWPN010000076.1 GCA_023399455.1 Bacillota bacterium | reverse complement strand
AATTATAACTATAATATTTTTACGCAAACGCTGGAAATATGCACGCAGCACAATACTGAAGAGGTGTATTCGACTTGATTCCTATTTACTTATGCGAAGATGATAAATTCCAATTAGAATGCTGGAGAAAAATAATTAACAATACCATTCTCATTAACGAGTGGGATATGAAAATAAAGGCGGCTACCGATACCCCCTGTGATTTATTGAGATTGGTAAATAAAAGCAAACCGGAAAATGCGGTTTATTTTCTGGACATCGATTTAAAAAACAGCATGAATGGAATTCAACTCGCCGCTGAAATCAGGAAATATGATCCGAGGTCGTTTATCATCTTCATTACAACGCATGAGGAAATGGCACTTAATACCTTCAAATACAAAGTCGAACCGCTGGGATATATAATAAAAGAAGCCCCTGATTTCAAAGACCAAATCAAGGACTGCCTTCAGAACGTTTGTGAAAAGTATCATGTACCTAACAATCCTGTAACGGATGTGTTGACCATCCGTATGGAAAGTAAGCTTTTAATTATTCCCTATGATGAGATTTATTATATCGAACCTTCTACCCAATCGCATCGGGTACGGCTTCACAAAGACCATGAAATATTGGAATTTTCATCCTCGCTCACCGATATTAAGTCGAAGCTGGATAAACGGTTTATGATGTGTCATAAGTCATTTATCGTGAACTGCAACCATATTTCCAGAGTTGACAAGAAAACATATACCGTTCACTTTAAGAACGGAAAAACATGCCCTTGTTCCGTCCGCTTATGCAATCAATTGTGCGGCCGGCTCGCCGAGTTGTAAAAGCTTAACTCTTTTTAATGAACTCGGCACTGCATTTGGGACACCGAATTGCAATTTTGCCTTTGCCTCTAGGCACTCTGATTTTCTGCTTGCAATCAGGGCATTTATAAATGTGATGAGTCTTTCTTTGGCTCATCGCATTTTTTTGTTTTAAAAAAAATTTTCGGATTCCCGCCGTATATTTCAGAAATGCCTGATTTTCCGCGTAGCGCCGCGTATAATTTCTGGAAAGCATACGGAAATAAGAGTAAATCAGCACCGCTATCGCTATTCCATATAGAAAATTCCACCTTGTAAATAGTGATACAATCATTGCCACCAAGGCTCCTGCAAGTAAAAATCTGTTCAGGGAATCCGGCCCGTAGGAACCGTATCTTCCCTGCATAAAGCGCATTAACTTCTCTCTCACAATCGTTGCTCCAATCCATAATCTTCCGTTTTTAATAATCTTGATATTTATTCTAAAGATTATGCGCTAAAATGCAATAAAACGATTCACAAATTTTCATTAAAAAAAACTAAACTTAAAACATCGCCACTTGACCTAAGCCTAACGCACAGGCGACAAGGTACAAAAGCAGTATATGAACCGGATAAAACGCGTAGAAAAGCCATTTAATATTCCAGCCTCTTTCTCCATTATATTTATGTATAGGAATCAATACCAAAAAGGCCGTTATCTCGGTAACCGACATCACCGTAAGAGTAGTGCATCCCAGACCTGCCGACAAAGTCTTCCTATTTCTGAAGAAGTACATAACCGCTATAGTAAGAACGCCGAAGGCGCTGTAATCCGTCTGCATAAATACTGCCGCGCCCATCCCGGCAACGAGAACGAGCACACTTAAGATGGCTTTTAGAACCTTATTCCAATCAGCTTTCTCCCCTATGAAGCGCAATCCTATCATAACGAGAAGTCCGAAAAGAAGAGTGAAGAATACATTCTGATATCCCCAATAGAAAAATGTTCCTTTAAAGCCGAGGTCGAAGGGTATCTCAGAGATCAAAGCGAACAAGAATAATCTGCTCGCATATTTTTTTATATCATGCGTATGCTCAAAGCCCTCTATCAGCAAAAAACAGAAGATGGGGAAGCCCAGCCGGCCCACCAGCCTCAATACAATATCGGCAACATAAAGTGCCATATTCTGCTGCATGAAATATGCGGCGGAACTAACGTCCATGATGGAGCCCAATCCCTCGCTTATCATCATTCTTTCCAATATAATGGCTCCCGTATGATCGATGAACATGACGATAATAGCAATCAGTTTAATGGTGCTTCCCGTAATTCCTTTTTTCTTAGGCATAATACCTGTTGTGGATACATTCTCCATAATTATCTTCCTCTCCCTTAATCCGCATATTCCTATACTATGACTGATATTGTCAGCTTATTAAGCAATAATTTAAATAACAATATATAGCATATAAATATTCATCGGATTTGTCAATCTTTTGTCAATACGTCGCCTTCAGTCTCTGTACGTATTTTCTTTTGTATTGGAGAGTGGATTATTGAAGTTTGTTGTTTTTTCTTATTTCGCTTTAGGATATTCGGTGCAAAGAAGCCTATAAGGAGGCTCATCTTCTTCAATCGCAGGGAAGCGCCCCATTTCTTCATAAAAGCGGTTATCCGAAGTATCATCATTGCACATGGAGACTTCTCCGATCAACACATCACCCGTTCCTTTTTTCACATCGAAATCATGATATTGATGAGGCCATAAGGTAATGCTTTCTCCCGGCAGCAGCTCCACTCCTGTTCCTGCCTTAACATAGTAGGACCTCCCGTCTGAGTTAACCAATACATCACTGTCGTCAAACGTTCCGTCTCCTTTATCATTATATACATGTATAATCAATATTCCGCCGCCCCGGTTAATGATGTCTTCACTTTTGGTCCAGTGAAAGTGCATGGGAGAATGCTGTCCCTCCTTGAGCATCAATAACTTTTCGGCATAGACCTTCTTATATTTCTTATTTTTTTGATTCCCGTTTCTTAAAGTGATCAGCGCGAACCCTACCTTTTCCCAATTACCCAATCCATAATCTGTAATATCCCATCCCAGCATATTATCTCTGATTTCATCGTACTGTGCACTCTTATCCGCCCACTCCTCCGGTGTCCAGCCGCAAAAAGGGGGCAACTCAAAACCATGTTTTTTAATTAGCTTTTCCATATATTTAATACTGTTATTAATTTCCGACCGTTTCATCTTCCTTTTCCTCCATTGAATGAAAATATGATATATTATCAGAAAGCTTCCGGGAGAGCCCGAATATTTCTTTTGTCAGCTCGACCATTTGATTTATGGAATTCTCCATATCGATAGACACCTTCAGCGTATTTTCCGAATATCCGGCATTTCTGCCTGATTCCTGAAGCAGAAGGGCCATATCAGCACCAAGACATTCTTTTGTACCGCTTATCTCACCTATATCGCTTACCAGAGCTTTTACGTTTTTCGCCAATACCATGATATTCTTTTCCAGTTCGTCAAAAATAGCCTTGGTACTGTTTACACCTCTTACTTGATTCTCCATGGCACTATTCACGTCCTCCATAACATGAACCGAGGTCTGGGTCTCGTGAATCAGATTCATGACAATTTGTTCTATCTTTTTTGCTGAAACCGTGGACTGATCGGCTAAAGATTTAATTTGCGCTGCAACAACAGCAAATCCCTTACCCAGTTCTCCCGCTCTTGCCGCTTCTATACTGGCATTTAACGATAGCAGGTTGGTTTCCTCCGAAATATTTGCAATCAATGTTGTCGCTTCTTTAATTTCATGCGCAGATTGATTGGTAATATTCGTTTGGCTGGAAATAGTGTTTATGGAGAGCAGCGAATCCTTTGTTATAGCTTCCAGTTCATTTAAGATTGCCCTCGTCTCTTTTCCCAATTCGAAATTTTTCTCAGATAATGCTCCTATACTCTCTATGCTCTGCAGTGAGCTATCGATATGTCGGTTCATTTCCCGCATGCTTTCATCCGCATTCCGTATCGTATTCACCTGGGCATTAGCCGACTCCTGTATGTCCCGGCTGGATGAGAGCATCTTGTTTGCCGTACCTTTTGTAGCATCAGAAGCTTCCTGCATCTCGTCAGAAACTTTATGCAGAATATTCGCCTTTTCCTTGATGGAGGAGATTACCTCCTTCATTTTTTCCTGCAATTTTTGAGTGTCCTTGGATAGATCACCGATTTCATCCTTTCTGTTTCTGATAAGCGCCGTTTTCAACTCCAGATCTCCATTTGACAAGCTGTTCAGACAATCTCCGGCTTTTGTTAAATCCTTCAGCGTAGATTTTACAAACACAATGGAAAGAAGACAAAAAAAGGCGAGTATAGCAGCTATCATTCCCACATTGGCGTAGATAGCCGTCCGGACAAGAGTTTGCATGCGTTCCACACCACGCACAGCAACCAATGCTCCTGCCACTGCACCCGATTCCGGCTGTTTGATCGGTATCGCGCAGGCATGGTATTGCTTTCCCCCTATTTCGATTTTCTTCACAAAGATTTCCTTCTCCTCCTGATATACCCGGTCAATCATCTGCTTTACATTCTCGAAATCATCCAGCCTATTCTCTCCTCCATCCTTCATGGAAGTAACAATAGGATCCTCCTCAAAATAAAATATAATATCAATACCTGTACTCTCTTTTAAACTGTCGAGCAAAGATGCGGAAGCCGAGACGTTAAAGTTCATTCCCCTCCAGACATTTCCGTCCTCTTTCAGAGCATAGTCTCCATACCCCTGCGTGCTGTAGAGATTAGATGCGGAAATTGCAACCGTTCTAAGTCCTTCCTCGATTTCCTGATACAAGCCTTTAGAAAATTGTACCTGGCTGATGAGCAGCGAAAATATGCTCGTCACTACGATCGGCACTATGGATAATATTAGAATTTTCCCTCTCATTTTCATGAAACATCACCTTTTGTTTCTCTGATTGAAAATACGGGCTATCCCTATATGAGATAACCCGTATCCATTTCTTTGCACTTTTTGAAGTAATTACAGTCCCTCTTTGGTAATAACGGAAACTCCCGTATCCGTAACAGCTCCGCCGAAGCTTTCTCCGCCAAGTACTGCTACTGCTGCCTTCAGGCCTTCATAACCCATTACATCAGGATTCTGTGCCATAGTAGCCAATAAGTATCCGTCTTTGATCAAAGATAAAATAGTATCGGATTTGTCAAAGCCTACGCCGACTACATCATCGCCTGCTTCCTGAATGGCATTGCCGACTCCGGTAGTGGAACCTTCATTAGCTCCGAAAATACCAACACATCCGCTTGTGATGTAATTTGCCGCAATATCCTTGGATTTCGCTGCATCACCTTCGCTATACTGGGTTTCGAGAATCTCGAAATCAGAGCCTTCGAATGCGGAACGGAAGCCGGTTTCACGAGCCACGCAGGATGCCGTAGCCGCATTTACATTGACAACACCAATTTTACCGGAGGTTATACCTTTATCCGTAAGCGCCTTTAACATTTCATCGCCTGCTGTTTTTCCTGCAGCCTGATTATCTGTTGCAAAGGTAACTTCACCTTCAAAATCAGCCGCCGAATCCACATAGATAATTTTTACTCCGGCTGCAACCGCCTCTTCCAAAGCTGCCGTAACCGCATCCGGTCCGTTTGCTGCCAAGAGAATTGCATCCGCATTGTCCGCTACCGCATTATTGATACACTCGATTTGTTTTGCATCGTCCTTAACATCCGGAGCGAGCCACTTGTATTCAACGTTTCCAAGCTCATCTGCCGCTTTTTTGCATCCGGCATCCACATTCACCCAATGCTGGTCCATCTGATCCATTGTAATCAAGTAAACTTTGTAGCTCTCTGCTGCCGCAGTTTCCTCGGGCGCAGCCTCCTCAGCCGGTGCCTCCGTAACTTCCTCGGCTGCCGGTGCCGTACTCGTTTCTGCCGCAGGGGCAGTTTCCGTGCTTCCGCAGCCAGCCAGCATGGATGCCGCAACAACAACGCTCAATAATACACTGCATAATCTTCTCTTCATTTAATATCCTCCCTTATGAAATATTTGGTTTGTATGATAAAGCAAATGCTTTTATCCTTTTTTATTTTTTCTCGGCTTACCCGTTCTGACAACTACATCGAGTAAAACAGAAACTACAACAATAATACCGATGACTATATTCCGGATGGCTACAGGTGCTCCTGCAAACTGCAGACCGTTTTGCAGAACTCCCCATATTGCCGCTCCGATAACGGTGCCTAACAATATTCCCTGTCCGCCTAAAGTACTTACACCGCCGATAACAGAAGCTGCTACCGCATACATTTCGTACATATTTCCCGCATCCATAGTGCCCATTCCTGAAGTTGCACAAATAATGAGCCCTACTACGCTGGCACAAAATGCGCTGACAATATATGCTTTGGTCGTAGTTCCTACAATACCTACCCCGGATAGCTTGGCGGCCTCTACATTACTGCCGATTGCGTAAATATGCCTTCCCGTGCGGGTCTTGCTGAGCAGAAAGTTGAAGATGAGCCACAGAATAATAGATATCCAAATGGTATTGTACAGACCTAACGTTTTTCCGTAATAGAAGAAGTCTCTGAAGCCTTTTGCCGCATCTCCGATGGAATCCGTATTATAGTTATTATTTACGATCTGGGCAATACCTCTGGCTATTGTCATGGTACCCAGCGTAGCGATAAAAGGCGGCAGTTTGCATTTTGCAACCAGCTGGCCGTTCACAACTCCCACCAGCAGACAGCAGAAAATAGTTACTAAGACCGCGGCCCATGGATTCAGGCCTTTGGTCATAAGAGTTGCCGAAATCATACAGCTCATGCCCACCACCGAACCGATAGAAAGGTCTATGTTTCCCGTTATCAGCACATAGGATTGACCGATACCGATCAGTATGATCGGGGCGATCTGCCTCAGCAGATTCCCTATATTTTTAGAGGAAGCAAAGGTTGGATTTAAGATACCGAATACAATGCATAATACGATCAAACCTACCGTTACGGTCAATACCTGCCCCATTCCCCTTACCGCCATCATTCTTCTTAAAAAATTCTGTCTGTTTTCCATTTTAACAGTTATGCTCCTTTCAAATTATGCTTCTGCCGCAACCTTTTTTTCAAAGCTGGTTGCATATTTCAGGATAGCGTCTTGGGTTGCTTCTTCCGTAATCATTTCTCCAGTTATCTTACCGTCGCACATTACGATAATTTTATCTGAAATCCCCATAACTTCAGGCATTTCTGAGGATACGAACAACACTCCGATCCCTTGCTTTTTCAATTCATTCATTAGATTGTAAATTTCGACCTTTGCGGCAACATCGATTCCTCTTGTGGGTTCATCGAAAATAACTACCCGGGAATTTCTTGCAAGCCATTTGCCTACCACTACCTTCTGCTGATTACCTCCCGAAAGGCTTCCCGCATTTACTTCCATATTGGGAGTCTTTATTCTCAGGTCGCTTACCGCCTTTTGTGTCATGGCTTTTTCTTTCTTCCGGTTCACTATCCCCAATTTATCGCATATAATATCAAGATTCGGAAGGGCAATGTTCTCCTTTATGCTCAGCTTAGTGCATAATCCATCCTTTTTTCTGTCTTCCGGTGCAAGAACGATACCCGCTTTAATCGCATCCATGGGCCTATTTATCGTGATAGACTTGCCATCTAATATAATCTCTCCCGATTCTTTTGCATCCACCCCGAAAATCGCTCTCGTGGTCTCCGTTCGTCCGGCACCCATCAGACCTGCAATTCCTACGATTTCCCCTTCGTACAGTTCAAAACTTACGTCCCGCACCATTTTGCCCGCATTAAGGTTTTTTACCTCAAATATCTTTTTTCCCTTTTTACATGAAACTCTTGGAAACTTTTCTTTAATTTCACGGCCTACCATATTGGATATTATTTCTTCGAGATCCGTATCCGCATAGTCCATACTCGTTATGTACTGGCCGTCCCTGAGAATGGTAACCCTATCCACGATATGCTGCAGCTCCTCAAGTCTGTGAGAAATATATACGATCGCACAGCCTTCCGCCTTCAATTGCCTTATGATACGGAACAAATCGTCAATCTCCTTCGACGTAAGGGCGCTGGTCGGTTCGTCCATTATCAGTATCTTAGCGTTTGTGGAAAGCGCCTTTGCTATCTCCACCATCTGCTGCTTCGATACTGCAAGGTCTCCTACAATAGTATCAGGAGAAATATCCATATTCAGCTTATCCAATATACTTTTGGCCTGCTTTTCCATCTCCTTGTCTGAGAGAATACCCGATTTTATTTTTTCTCTGCCCAGAAAAATATTTTCCGCTACCGTTAGGTGGGAACACATATTTAGCTCCTGATGTATGATCGCGACTCCCAGCTCCTGTGCCTTTTTAGGAGACATATCGTGCACTTCTTCTCCAAAAATCTTAATCGTTCCCGAATCCTTTTCATAGATGCCGCTCAGGATCTTCATAAGAGTAGATTTACCGGCCCCGTTTTCACCCAGCAGTGCAAGAACTTCGCCGGCCTTCAAGTTGAAGTTTACATTATCCAAAGCTAATACACCCGGAAAGCCTTTACTTACTCCGCTTACTTCAACGATATATTCTCCCATTCCATTCACCTTTCATTTTACTATATCGTATTTGCCTCACTACTTTTTATGTAACAGGATCGCTTTCCTATTGCATAAAAAAAGTATAACACCCGCTACAGATTGATTGTAGGGGTGTTTCTTTGGAATAAGGGGGGCATCCTTTTGGTTTTTATATGCTTATTTCAATACTGCCGAAGGCGTCCGGCAGGTACTCCTGCGTTATCGTTCCATCCTCTAACAGCAGCAGCTTGTCCGCTACGAATAAAGAATCCGAAATCGTAACGGCTAAGATGATAACGGCGATTCCTTTCCTCTTAAGAGTTCTTATCAGGTGAATAATATGTCTTCGAACGTACATATCCGCGTTAGAAAACGGCTGAACGATGAAAACTACCTTGGGATTCAATAAATGGATCCGGTAATAAACGATATTATAAAGAGATTTCTTATCCAGAGTCCTGATATCCGCCACATATACTTCTTCTCCCAATTCTTTATAATATTCTCTTTGAATACTCTTCTTAACATTCTCTGTTATTCTTACATGGGGAGTTTTAAAATCCAGCAGAAAGCTCAGATTATCTATGTAGCTCATATCATAAAACAGCATGGTTTCGATAGCCTGGCCTTCAATAATACCGAAATTGACCTTCCCCTTCTTTCTGAGGTTCTTCTTATCTATCATTTCTCCGCTTATCTCTATGAAACCGGCTTCCAGTTCTTTTTCCCCGCTCAGACAGGAGATAAGATCCTGCTGGGATCTTTTACTTTTGTCGTACAGTACCACGCATTCTCCCGGTCGCATACTAAACGTCAGATTATGTAAGTCTTCCGTAGTGATATCGTGGAAATAAATTGCACTGCCGTTTTCTTCAGAAGTCTTCTTATCCTTGTCCTCGAACGAAATAGTATAAGGAATCACATTTTCGTCCTTCATATCTTTCTTATCGAATACCTTTATGACCTTGCCGTCCTTCATAAATGCCGCTCTGTTACAGAAGGGGAAAACTTCCTCGTGATGGTTACCGAAGTATAGAACCGTATACCCCTTATGAGCGGCCTTAATCAGCAGTTTTTTGAAATTATCCAGATCCTTCGTACTCAGAACATTGCTGATATCATCCACCATGATCAGCCTGGTTCCTTGGATAATAGCCTTCAATACCTCGACAACGCACCTCTCATACTCCGAAAGCTCCATGCAAATCGCTCTTGGATCGATATTTACCTCCATATCCTGCAGAAGAAAAACCAGTTGGTTGGCAAGAACTCTTTTGTTTATGCAATATTTCTTAAATCCCTTCCTGAGTACAAAGATATTATCTGTCACAGTAAGGTTATCCACCAGCCTGCTGTTTTGTCCTAATAAATATACTTTGTTCTGGATTTCTTCCCTATGATGATAGCTGTTGACCTGATGGCCCGAAAAATAAATCCTGCCGAATTTAATCGGGATATTTTTACATATCAGCTGTACAAGCCTATCCTTTCCGTGCTCGTTGATTCCTATAAGTCCAAAGATTTCTCCTTGAAAAATATGCAAATTGAAGTTATCCAGATTGGTCATATCATTTCCTTCGGTAATGACATTCTCCATTCGCAAAATTTCTTTTTTCACCGATACTCATGCCCTTCCCGCGATCTGCAGTATGCAAACGGACGCTTTATCCCTGCTCTGTAATTACCGGCAGCGTAATTTCCACATCCGTTCCCACGTCCTTCGTGCTGTAAATATATACTCCGTATTCCTCTCCGAATAGAAGCTTGATTCGGTTATTAACATTGATGATAGCGATTCCGCCCCGTTTTTCCCTTTTGGGCTCCATAACGTCTTCCATGGAATTGGTAAGCAATTTGTTGTTCAGCTCCTCTAAAAGTTCTTCCGGTATCCCCATTCCATCATCCGATATGCGGATAATCAATCGGTCATATGTGCGGTCGACGCGGACTTTTAAATTGCCCTTCCCTATTTTGGGCTCTATTCCGTGGTATATCGAATTCTCAACAATCGGCTGCAATACCAGCTTGGGCAGGAAAAGGTTCAAGGCGGATAAATCGTCCACGTCATCATCGTATTCTATGCTGAGGCTTAATTTATCCCCAAATCGGTACTGCTGGATAATGTAATAATTCTCTATGTTCGACAATTCATCTTCCAGGGTCACCAGCTTATCCACATTGGATATGGTATAGCGGAAAAAGGTAGCCAGGGCTTCCGTCATGGATGCGACTCCATCCATTCCGCTGCACAGAGCTTCACTTCGTATGCTCTCAAGCGTATTATATAAAAAATGCGGGTTGATCTGATTCTGAAGTGCAAGATACTGCGCCTGTTTCTTGGAGATGTTTAAAATCTCCGTCCGGTTCAAGCCTTCTCCGAGCATATGCAGCGCTTTATTAACGTTTGGACTGACATTTATATTCTGCTCCAACAGATTATCTACCAGATAGCCTTCCGTATAGAGCTTAATTATTCTATCGATTTGCTTATATTTTCGGTACACCAATATGTAACCTGCATACAGAATAAGCGCTTCAGCAATTAGCCCGATGACGAACACCAGCTTAAAGCTGTCCGCGTGGAGCGCAGCTGCCAGCAGTGTGCCCAGCAAAAATATCTGGAGCAAAAATACCAGCAGAAGCCATAGCTTTACATTCCCAATAAGATACCGCTTATCTCTATTCATAATAACACCCATGCCCCTCCAATACTTACGAATATATTTTTCTATATTCATTGGGCTTTAGATTCGTATACTTGGCAAAGCCTTTCGTAAAATGCTTATTGTCGCTGTAGCCCACTTCGGTGCATATAACGGCGACGCTGAGATTGGTGTCCTTCAATAGCTCTTTTGCCTTTTCCATTCTTATCTCCGTCAAATATTCAGAGAAGGTCTTACCCGTTTCCTTTTTGAACAGTGAGCTGAAATAGGTTGCATTAAATCCGACAAAATCACTAACAATTTCCAAAGATACCGCTTCTTTAAAATGCTCCTTCATATATTGCTTCGCATCCCGGATAGGCTTATTGTCTTCCTGTTGCTTCTCTGCCACTGCTTTTCGAAAAGACATTACTATAACCCGGGTCAAGTAAGAAAAAACCTCCTCCGCAGTTCCTATGTTCTCGATATCCGTTCCGAATTTTTCAAAGAAACTTTCTGCTTCCTTTACTGCGAACTTGTTCTGCCTCATGGTAAACAAATATAGGTTCATCGCTTCCTTCGACATCTGAATGATTTCGTGTCCCGTAACGTTCTCTTTATTTTTTAAGGAAGTCTGCAAATAACGGAGTGTATTTACAAGTGATGCCTCACTTAGCTTTTCCAGAGAATCCGTCATCTGTTTATTAAAGTCATAAAAGAGCTTGCTGTCAGCCACTTCATTCAAGGATATGTTTTCTCCCTCGATCACTTTATTTATACCGAGGATAAGTCTCTGCTCGATTGCCCATGATGCCGTCTTTAGAGAAACGATGAAGCCGGCTATATCCTTTTCAACAATTCCCGCCCCCAACGTAATCCTAAGGTTCTCCAAAATATCTTTTTGCAAAAGCAGCTCGTCTAAAATCGATTTCAGTGTTTTACGGATGGAGCGCTTGCTTTCATTGCTGAAGTTGAGGACCGCATAGCACATATTCCCGTCAAATACACATTCTTTTTCATAGCATTCGCCAGCAAGGCGCTTGTTTACCGATTGCAGTACTTTATCCTGAATATAGGTGATATTGCTTTGAAAGGAGCTGTCAATTCCGTCTATTTTTATTAAGATGACTTGAAAACAGCCTTGTTTAAATTTATAATGATATTCTTCATTAATAACCTCAATGGTTATCTCTTCTTTCCTTTTTTCTTTTCGGAATAAAACTTCTGTAAAAAAAGCGGACCTGAGCTTGTCCACACTGTTCTTTACCGTTATGCGGTTCTGCTCTTCGGTGGAAAGCCTCTCCTTCTTCTCCAAATATTCCGTCCTTATTCTCGTAAGCGTATCCGTAAGCTCCGTCTTCTTAATCGGCTTGAGCAAATAGTCCTTCACACCGTAGCGTATGGCATTCTGGGCATATTCGAAGTGGCGGTATCCGCTGATAATAATAATATCCATATCCCCGCATATTTCTTTGGCCCTTCCGATCATCTCAAGGCCATCGTAGCCCGGCATACGGATGTCCGTTATCACTATGTCCGGATGGTATTTCTGAATTGCTTCCAAGGCCTCTATCCCGTTATGTACAATAGCCTGTACCTGCATATCCAATTGATCCCAGTCCACTAGCTTATAAATTAACTGGCAGATTTTATCCTCGTCATCGGCAATAATAACCTTCATCTTAGAATTACCCTCCTTTAACAGTAAATATTTATTATTATAGCAGTTAAATTATTGGGTAACAACTTTTTATTTTATCGGTAATTTTTCAATAATTCAGACAAAAGATATAAAAAAATTATAAATTATTATAAACAAAGAATATGCCCCATTGACAGCAGATTACATGCGAAGTAATATATGTAATGAACCTAACAGTAAGGAGGCTAACAAATTATGACGAACGATCAACCTCTGGCTTTTCGCATAAAATCCTTAAACAACCAAATCAGGAGGTATTTTGAGCGGACGGCCATTCTCGAGAACGATGCGAATCTGACAGGAATGCAGTATGGTATTCTCGGCTTCCTGGCGGAGCAAAGCAGCAAGACGGACGTTTATCAGAAGGATATCGAAGCGGAATTCAATATCCGCCGGTCTACAGCCAGCGGTATGCTGAAGCTTTTGGAAAAAGAAGGCTTTATTATCCGGGAAAATGACTCCGGGGATACACGTCTGAAGAAAATTATCATGTCAGACAGGGCGAAGGAGCTGAATAAAGTTGCCAAAGCCAATATGGAGAAACTCCAAGTGCTCTTAACGCGCGGTATCTCCGATAAAGAAATGGAGCAGTTCTATGCGACGCTCAAGAAAATATCGGATAACGCAATGTAATATGTAATATTCAGTTGATATTGTATGAGTAAATATGAGAAAGGCATAGGTATTTTATGGTAAAGAAATGGATCAAATGTATCGGGCAGTATAAAAGGGATACTATTCTCACCCCGCTCTTCGTGGCATTAGAGGTGGTAATGGACATTATCATTCCACTGCTCATGGCAAATATTATCGACAACGGAATTACCGGAGGCAATATGAATACGATTGCTAAGACCGGTCTGATACTCGTGCTGATGTGCATTGTCTCACTCTGCTGCGGATTCTTATCCGGGCATTTCGCAGCCAATGCTTCGGCGGGCTTTGCAAAGAACCTGAGGAAGGATATGTATCACAAGATTCAGGATTTTTCCTTCACCAATATCGATAAGTTCTCTACCAGCGGGCTGGTTACGAGACTTACTACGGATGTAACTAACGTGCAGAACGCATTTCAGATGATTATCCGCATCTGCGCCAGAGCTCCGCTCATGATCATCTTTTCGGTAGTCATGGTCTTTTCTATCAATACGAAGCTGGCGCTCATCTTCGTCGGCATCATTCCTTTGCTGGTTATCGGATTAGCCATTATCATGCTCAAGGCTATGCCTATATTTGCAAGGGTCTTCAAATTATATGATAAGTTGAACGGCATAGTCCAGGAAAATCTGAGAGGTATTCGAGTCGTAAAAAGTTATGTGCGGGAGGAGCGGGAAACAGAAAAATTTGAACACACTTCCGGAGAAATTTATGAAAACTTTGTCAAGGCGGAAAAAATTCTCGCCTTCAACAGCCCGCTCATGCAATTTTGCATGTATGCCTGCACGCTGCTTCTTTGCTTTCTGGGGGCACAAATGATAGTGAGCGGCGAATTCACTACCGGGCAGCTCATGAGCCTCCTGACCTATGCGGTTCAGATTCTCATGAGTCTGATGATTCTGTCCATGGTATTCGTGATGGTCACTATGTCCAAAGCCTCTGCCAAGAGGATATCGGAGGTCCTAAGTGAAACTGCGGACATGCAAAACGGGGGAAATGACTTGACCGAAATAGCGGACGGCTCAATTTCTTTCGACAATGTAAGCTTCAGCTACCGGGGACGTGAAGGAAAACTTTGCCTTCGCAATGTGAGCATCGATATTGAGAGCGGCCAGACTATTGGTATCATCGGCGGTACAGGGAGCGGCAAGTCTACCTTGACACAGCTCATACCGAGGCTCTATGACGTCACGGAGGGCAGTCTGAAAGTGGGCGGCACAGACGTTCGTGAATATAACATCCGCACTCTTCGGGAAGAGGTAGCGATGGTATTGCAGAAAAACGTATTGTTCTCCGGCACTATCAAAGACAATCTGCGATGGGGCAAAAAGGACGCTACGGATGATGAGATGGAGCGGGTTTGTAAATTGGCTCAGGCCGATGAATTCATCCGGACCTTCCAGGACGGCTACAACACCTGGATCGAGCAGGGCGGCAGTAATGTATCCGGAGGGCAGAAGCAGCGCCTTTGTATAGCGAGGGCTTTACTTAAAAAACCTAAAATTCTTATTTTAGACGATTCCACAAGCGCCGTAGATACAAAGACGGATGCGCTTATCCGCAAGGCCTTTTCGGAGGAAATCCCCGATACCACCAAGATTATCGTCGCACAGCGGATCTCTTCTGTTCAGGATGCGGATAAGATTATTGTCATGGAGGAGGGCCGTATCAGCGCAGCAGGCACTCACGAGGAACTTCTGGAAACCAGTACAATATACAGAGAAGTATACGAATCACAGCAGAAAGGAGGAACAGACAATGGAGCGGCCTAATGAAAAATCTCAATTTAATAAAGGTACGGTATCACGGCTTTTGCGATACGTCACAAGTACTTATAAGCTGCGCTTTTCCATCGTATTGCTATTTATTCTGATCAGTGCGGCAGCAGGTGTGGCGGGATCCCTTTTTCTTCAGATTTTAATCGACGATTATATCGCACCTTTGATGGGCGTAGAAAATCCCGTCTTTACGAGCTTGATATACGCAATAGGAATGATGGGTATCATCTACCTTTCCGGCGTTATTTCCACCTATGTATACAACAGGCAGATGGTAGTCATCGGACAGGGCGTTCAGAAGCGCATCCGTGATGAGATGTTCACAGGGATGCAGAAGCTTCCCATCCGTTATTTCGACACGAACAGCTATGGAGATATCATGAGCCGCTATACCAACGATATCGATACGCTTCGGCAGATGATTTCCCAGAGTATTCCCGCATTGTTCTCTTCCCTTTTGACCATAGTGCTGGTGTTCTGCGCCATGGTTTACACAAGCATTCCTCTTACAATACTCGTTCTTCTCATGGTATTTCTCATGCTTAAAGTAACCGGGATGATAGCGGGAAAAAGCGGCGCATACTTCGTGAAACAGCAAAAGGATATAGGGAGCGTGAACGGTTATATCGAGGAAATGATAAACGGCCAGAAAATCGTCAAGGCGTTCTGCTATGAGGAAGAAAGCAAGCGGGGCTTCGATGAGAAAAATGAGCAGCTTTTTGATAGCGGAAAAAATGCAAATAAATATGCCAACGTCATGATGCCGGTCATGGGTAATCTATCTAATCTCGCCTATGTCATCGTAGCTATCGCAGGCGGCGCACTGGCCATTTCCGGCATAGGCGGCCTTACATTGGGTGCTATCGCCAGCTTCTTACAGCTAACCAAGTCCTTCAGCCAACCCATCGGTCAAATATCCCAGCAGATTAATTCTGTGGTGGCGGCTCTCGCCGGAGCAGAGCGTATCTTTGCCCTGATGGATGAACAACCGGAACAGGATAAAGGCTATGTAACTCTTGTTAACGCTGTCTATGATGAACATGACGAGCTGAGGGAAACCACAGCGCGCACCGGCATATGGGCGTGGAAACATCCCCACGGCGACGGCAAGCTGACCTTTACCGAAGTAAAGGGAGATATTGTTTTTGACGATGTGGATTTCAGCTATGACGGAGAAAAAACCGTGCTTCATAACGTTTCGCTTTTTGCTAAGCCGGGTCAGAAAATCGCCTTCGTGGGTGCGACCGGCGCCGGCAAGACGACGATCAGCAATCTATTGAACCGCTTTTATGACATTGCGGATGGAAAAATCCGGTACGACGGCATCAATATCAATAAGATCAAAAAGAGTGATTTACGCCGCTCTCTTGGAATCGTTCTCCAGGATACGCACTTATTCACCGATACTGTAATGAACAACATCCGTTACGGCAAGCTGGATGCAACCGACGAAGAGGTCGTTGCGGCGGCAAAGCTGGCAGGTGCGGACGGATTCATCACCAGACTGCCTGACGGATATGATACTGTACTTTCCGGTGACGGCTCCGGCTTATCTCAAGGTCAGAGGCAGCTTCTTTCTATTGCCCGGGCAGCGGTCGCCGATCCTCCGGTGATGATTTTGGACGAAGCTACCTCCAGTATCGATACGCGAACCGAGAAACTGGTGCAAAAAGGCATGGATGCCCTTATGGACGGACGTACTGTGCTGGTCATCGCCCATCGCCTGTCTACCATACAAAATTCTGAGGCGATTATGGTGCTCGATAACGGCCGCATTATTGAACGCGGCAGTCATGATGATCTAATTGAGCAAAAGGGCCGGTATTATCAGCTTTATACCGGAGCCTTTGAATCCGCAGACGAATATGCCGAGACTTCGGCATAGGCTGGAAGAACTTAAAATATCTAAAAATATTTTGCAAAAATATGTTGACTCTCACGTTACGTCATAGTGTAGATTGTAGCTACGGCCGAGAAATGGAGGTGTTCCCGCATTGAAATTAAAAATAAAAGAAATAGCAGACCTAACCGGGGTTACTGTGCGCACTCTTCACTATTATGATGAAATAGGATTATTAAAGCCGGGCGTTGTGACCCAAGCAGGTTATCGCCTTTATAATGAAGAAAACCTCGAACTGCTGCAGCAAATATTGTTTTTCAGGGAGCTCGATTTTCCCTTAAATGAAATAAAGGAAATCGTGACCAGTCCCTTCTTCGATAAAACAAAAGCTTTGCAAAAGCATCGGGAGCTGCTTCTTAAAAAACGGGAACGTCTGAACAATTTAATTAATTTGACAGAAAAAACGTTAAAAGGAGAGTCTAAAATGAGTTTTAAAGAATTTGATATGACAGAAATCGAAGAATCGATGAAAGAATACGCAGAGGAAGTCAAGGAGCGCTGGGGCAGCACGCAGGCCTATGCGCAGAGCCAAAAACGCACAGCCTCTTACACTAAAGATCAATGGGCACAGATCGACGCGGAGGTAAAGGAAATCTTCCGTACCTTCGCGGGCCTTAGCAGCCAGGGACTTTCCCCCGACAGCTCACAGGCGCAGGCTGCGGTAAAACGCTGGCAGGATTGTATTTCCAACCACTTTTACACGTGCAGCGATGAAATGCTCGCCTCCCTCGGCATGATGTATACCGGGGATGAACGATTCCGTAAAAATCTGGACGAATTCGGCGATGGTACCGCCCGGTTCATGTCGGAATCAATTGAAATCTACTGCGCAGGCCGGTAAGCAAAAGCTACCGGCCTGTGGCCATTCCTCTATATAAAACCTACTTGCAAATGGTATTCCACTCGCAATCACCGCAGACCTCTTCACGTTTACCGGCGTCCAGGATATTGCCATTCAAAAGCTTCTCGAACAGTCTCCATTCTATTTCCGTTCTCTGGTCCAAGCCGCATAAACGAAGCACTTCTTTATCATACCGCTGTACCTTTTCCTCACTTTCACACAGCCCGTTTTTATTATGCGGGCAAACACTGCATATTTCATCCGTCCGGCTATGGAGAAGGACTATGGGATTCTTACCGACCTCCGCTTTTATCTGCGTCATATGCTTTACGAATTCACTGCTGTAACCCTTTCCTCCAAAAAAAGAGAGGCACAGCCCATGATGCGGCCTTATTTCATATAATTTCATAATGTTTTTATTTCCTTGTCCTAGGATGTGTCTGAAAACTGCTTGTACCGAGCGAGATGCTTCACTTATCTAATCTTATAAAGTTCCAATTACTTTATTTAAACGCCTGCTAAGGATAAACGCCAGTGCCATCTTCAAAATATCAGGAATAATAAATGGAATTACGCACCAGCCAAGAACTGTTCCGAGTCCGATCGCTCCCGTATTCTTAAGATACAGCATCATGAACCACAATGTTCCAAAAGCATAGCAGACCACCAGCCCCAACGCCATAGAAACTATCATTACCCAATTCTTTCTGCCAAACAGCTTCTCTGCACCCCACATAATGAGCGCAATAAACAAGAAACCAATAATATATCCTCCCGTATTGTTCAGCAGAACCCCTATACCTCCCGTAAATCCTGACCATACCGGCACTCCGATCGCTCCCAGCAGAATATAAATTAAAACCGCAACCGTTCCTCTCTTACCTCCTAACACACCTACCGCCAAGAAGACTCCAAAGGTCTGCAAGGTAAACGGCACCATCGTCGGAATCGCTATCCAGGAACAAATTGCTATTAAAACTGCAAAAATTGCTATGTATACCATATCATACGTCTTACTTTTTCTCATCTTCACTGTGTCCATATTAATAACCATACCTTTCTCATAGCCTGAAAAATTTGTTTTCCACACTATCCTCCGTCTCAATTTAAAGATTTTTACGTTGTAATTATTATTATTTTTCTTGAGCTCGGAGAAAGTATATCATTTAAAAACGCCATTGTCAACCTTTTTAAAATATAGGTTTACAATGGCATTTATATCTTCACAATACTTTAACCTTGCACTAGTCTGCTGTATGTCAAATGGAATTACAAATTCCGGACTATGAGCCTTTCTCGACTGCGCCGGTAACCTTATATTTATCGAGATTTCCTTCATAAAAGGGTCGGGCTTGTTTACTCATATTTGGTAAACAAGCCCTTTATTTATGATGAAATATATACATCAGCTAATTAAACAATTGACTATTCTCAAATAGTCCTTGGAATCCGGTATGGACCTTCAACCTATTTCTCAGGTTCTATAAGGTTGGCTCGTTACGATATTAATATAACGCAGATACTCTCAAAAAAATATACCTTTAATGCCAGTTTTTATCACTATCCTGCCGTTTTCTCCGATATTCGATAGGAGTATATCCCATCTTCTCCCGGAACACTCTTCCAAAATAGCTGCTGCTTCCCATGCCGCAGGCATTTCCTATCGAAGTAACAGATTCCTTGCTGCCTGCCAGCAAATTACATGCTGCTTGCAATCTATAATCATTAAGATATTCTACCGGGGTCATTCTCATATTCTCCTTGAAGGAGCGGAAACATTCCCGTTCACTGATAAATGCAGCATCCGCAATTTCCTTTACCGAGATTTTTTCATCATAGTGCTCGTGAATGAAAATAAGCATCATTTTGAGCTTTTCATCCGTTTTTCCATGTCGCAGGGATTTACCTCGTTTTTCATGCTGTGTCTTTTCTAATATTTCCAGGAGGCGATACCAAATTCCCGATAACAGCTCATTTAATTTTATTTCATAGGCGAATTCTTCCTCTCCTATTTCAAAGGATTTCCTTATTTTCTCCAGAATCTCTCTATGCTCCTCCTGCTGCGGACAGAATTTCAGGACTTCAATTGACGGAGAGGCTGTAAGCGGCCTGATATACTTTTGCTCCATCAAACTCCCCGGTCTTCCTCCAATAAGAGAAACGTCAAAAATATGCACTTTTTGAATCGTTTTCTCCTCTCCCTCGGGCTGCTTTGTCATATGCAGGATATTAGAATTGATAAGCCCTCCGCTTCCGGCTGGAAAGATGGTCCTCCCGTCCGGCGTATGATATTCAAGGCTCCCCCTCTCAATGTAAAATAACTCCACTTCTTTATGCCAATGCCAGGGTACCTGACTACGTATATCTTTATTGAATTCAACATATGAAGCAAGATGCGGAAAACCGAATGGCATCTCCGGCAACGCTTCTTCTTTACTGCCTTTTATAAACTGAATGTTCTCAATTACCCGCAAGCTGCCGCCTCCTTTTTTTAAAGCCGTCGCTGTCATATCCAGTATAGCATACCCCTTATTTCATTTAAACAATTTTACCATCGTTTGACAAGATCTTATACGACCGTGTGTGACCTTGTCAAACGATGGTATCTTGTCTTAATACTTTTACTACTGCTATATACCAAAAGTCACAGGTGGCAAAGAAGACACCAGAGCATATGATACTAATAAATGAAAAGGAGATTTTTCCATGAATTGTCTTCAAAAGGTACAATATACAATTCGCAGGGGTGATAATCTATATCAGCTTTCCCGCTATTTCCAGACTACGGTACAAGAGATTCTCGCTCTGAATCCGGGCATCGACCCGTATAACCTTCAAATAGGAAGAAGCATTATCATTTGCCCCGGCGAACAGTTTGTCTCACAAGCATTCCCTTCAGATCCCCCTGCCTGCCCCAACACTTCCATGCAGTTCAACCTCCTTGGCGATATGCGTGAAGCGTGGATACAGCACATATACTGGACACGCCTGCTTCTCATCAGCATTGCGAACAGGCTGGCGGATCAAGGCGCTACTACGGCCCGCCTCCTTGAGAATCCGGCGGATACTGCAGCTATATTTGCAAACTTCTATTCTCCGGCTACCGCAGGTACTATCGAACAGCTTTTGACCGAACATTTAACGATCGGATCCGATTTGATTACAGCCTTGCGCGACGATCAGACTGCGGAAGCAGAAGCGCTTACCCGCAGATGGTATCAGAACGCGGACCAGCTTGCGGAAGCACTTAGCAGCATCAATCCTTTTTACAGTATCGATGAAGTTCAAAGGATGCTTTATGACCATCTGGACCTGACTACACAAGAAGTTGAGGCCCGGCTCGCAAACGATTTCGAGGTCGATATTGCCGCATTCAACCGCGTAGAGCAGGAAGCCTTGTCCATGGCTGATTATTTTTCTTCAGGAATTATGCGCCAGTTCCCTCAGCAATTTATGTAAGGCAAGACAAATAATCACAGAACTCTGGTACCACGTTAAACTGACCTCTATAAATTAGTCCCAAATGATCTAATTTATAAGAGGTCAGCTTTTTATTATTTCGTATTGTTTTATTTTATATCCCCTGTGTGTGGCCTCACGGCACACAGCAACTTATCGACTCTGAAATGATTGACCCTGCACGCCATAAGGAAGGCACACGGGCACTCCCAAAATAGGGTGACGGATTACCTCTGCTTCTACGTTAAACACCTCTCGCAGCGTAGATGGTATGATGACATCCTCAGATGCACCAAAGCTATGCTTTTCTCCATCCTTGATTGCAATCAGGTAATCAGAAAACATGATGGCGTGATTCAGGTCATGAAGAACCATTACAATGGTTACACCTTGTTCCGAATTCAATTTTCTAAGC
>JAEWPN010000069.1 GCA_023399455.1 Bacillota bacterium | reverse complement strand
AATCCTACAGAATAAAAAAACGCCTGAGTCTCATCCCAACAGGGACCGAAAACTCGGCGTTACCACCCTTATTAATGCATCTGCGGGCTCCGGGCTTTCTATCTCCTTCGTGCCGCATTTAAACTGCATTCCTCTTATCCTGCCGTTAACGCCGGTGCTACGCCGTACTTGTTTTCATACGGAGCTCCAAGGCCGGTTCGGGATACATTCGTAAGAACCTCACACCAAACGGTTCTCTCTCTGATACGCTTGCTTATCCGTACTATTCCTCTTCCTCGCTGCTTTTTATTCGTTATTAGAGATTTTAGGAGATAAATATGGATTTGTCAACTGTTTGTTCCAATATTCCCTCTATAGTCTATCTTCATATATATTTTTTATTTTACTAAATATAGCTAAAATATTTTATTTGTACTTTTATTTAATTGATTATTTATATAGTTACTTTGACCAAATTTATCTGCATAATAGTTCAATTATAAGTTAATTTTATATTTTTTATTCTTGACCAAGCCTATATTCAGTGTTATAATTTAGCTACATTAACAAAATAATTACTAAATAATAACTAATTTATAACTAAATTACTATTTGGTAAATACAAGGAGGAGAAGGAATGAAACGTAAATTAATTAGTGTGTTATTGTGTTTGGCTATGACAGTATCTTTGACAGCATGCGGTTCAGCAGGAAATGAAGCAGCAAGTACGGTACCCGCAGAAGAAAGCTCAGAAGGTGCGGCTTCCGCCGGGGAGACGACGGCACCTGCGCAAGAAACTCAGACCTCTACAGAGGAAACGGCAGGAAATAATGATTATAAAATTGCTGTAGTTCCTAAATTGACGAGCATTGCATGGTTCCAAAGAATGGAAGAAGGCGTGAAGGAATATGCTTCTGAAACGGGCGTGGATGCATTCTATACCGGTCCTTCCGAAGGAGACGGCGCCCTTCAGGCACAGGTAATCGAAGATCTGATTTCTCAGGGTGTGGACGCTATTTGTGTAGTTCCTTTCTCAACAGAATCATTAGAGCCTGTTCTTAAAAAAGCAAGGGAAGCAGGAATCGTAGTAATCGCTCACGAAGCATCCGGTATGCAAAATATTGATTATGATATAGAAGCTTTTGATAATGCCGCTTACGGCGAGCACTTTATGAAGGTGCTCGGAGAGGCTACTGGAGGCACTGGCGAGTATTTGTTCGAGGTAGGTTCTCTTACATCAGAATCCCATAATCAATGGGTTGACGCTGCCAAAACATATCAGGAAACCAATTTCCCCGATATGAAACAGTATGGAGACAAAATAGAAACGGCGGACGATCAGTCCAAATCTTATGACAAAGTGAAAGAAGCATTGACAGCTAATCCAGGTATAGCTGCAATTCAAGGCTCTGCAATGCCCGATGTTGCCGGTGCGGCACTGGCAGTTGAAGAACTGGGCCTTAGCGGAAAGGTTAAAATTGCAGGAACTTCTCTCGTATCTGTTTCCGGCAAATATGTAAAAGACGGAACGATCGAAATGATCTCCTTCTGGGATCCTGCTTTAGCAGGAAAAGCTATGATCCAGTTAGCAATTAAAGTTTTAAACGGAGAAACGATTGAAAATGGTTTAGATTTAGGCGTAGAAGGTTACGACAGTTTAACTCTTGACGGCAAAGTTCTGTACGGCCAGGCATGGATTGATGTTACGAAAGATAATGTGGGCGATCCTGCATATGATTTTTAAATAACATAGTTTTTTATTCCAATACATAATATCATCGATGAAATAATCTCACTTATAAAATGCGAACCTTTTATAGATTCCAAGCGGATATATGAGGTTCGCATTTTAAGAAAAGAACGGATGTGAAAATATGGCGGATGCTTTTTTACGACTTGAAAATATAAAAAAATCATTTGGCGGAGTACACGCCTTAAAAGGCATAGACCTTACTATAAATTCGGGAGAAATACACTGTCTGGCCGGAGAAAATGGCTGCGGAAAATCCACTTTAATTAAAGTCATTTCCGGCGCGCACGATGCAACTGAAGGCTGCATATACATAGAGGGCAAAAAGATAAGCCACTTGAATCCTATCGATTCCATACGCATGGGAATTCAAGTCATTTACCAGGATTTTGCCGTATTTCCCAATCTTTCCGTAGCGGAAAATATAGCTATGAACAGAGCTCTCATGACGGGAGCCAAAAGAATGCAATGGAACAAAGCAAGGCAGTTAGCCTTGGAAGCAATGGAACAAATCGGAGCCCATATGGACCCTGATATTCTGGTGGAACAGCTGTCCGTCGCCAATAAACAAATGGTAGCTATATGCAGAGCAATTATCAACGATGCCAAGCTACTGATATTGGACGAACCGACAACGGCCCTGACGGCAAAGGAAGTAGCGAAATTGAATGTCATTATCCGAAGACTGAAAGAAAAGGGAATGGCAGTTGTAATAGTAAACCACAAACTAAATGAAATATACGAGATTGCGGATCGATTAACAGTTCTGAGGAACGGCGAAAATGTCGCAACCGGATTAATAGAAGAATTTGACAAGATACGATTCATAAAATGTCTGACAGGCCGGGATTTGGATGAAATTACCTATCGGCCGGAGAAATCGGAAAAAGAAATATTAAAGGTCAGAAATCTTACGAAAGAAGGCTCCTTTGAGGATGTAAGCTTCACTTTAAACAAGGGTGATGTTCTCGGCATAACAGGATTGCTCGGTTCAGGACGCGGTGAAATCGGTGATGCGCTATTCGGCATTGCACCTGCGGACAAGGGTTCTATAACGTTAAACGGGAAAAAGCTGGAAATAAAGTCGGTAATGGATGCCGTAAAGCACAAAATCGGTTATGTTCCCGAAGACAGGCTTACTCAAGGCCTATTCTTAGACCGTTCCATTCAGGACAACACCGTCTCCGCCTCCATACAAAAATATCTCGTAAAGGGAAAGCTCGATTACGCGGAAATGTATAAGGTGACGGAGGAATGGATTCGTAAAATCGGATGTGCCGCCCCGTCTCCCACTCCCGATATCAGAACATTGTCAGGCGGAAATGCACAAAAAATGGTTATCGCGAAGTGGCTGAATACTAATCCCGATCTGCTGATTCTAAACGGTCCTACCGTAGGTGTAGATGTGGGTTCTAAGTCGGATATTCATAAAATACTGCACGACTTAGCTTCAAAAGGAGTAGGCATTATTATTATTTCCGACGACCTGCAAGAGTTAATACAAAATTGCAATAAAATTGTAGTAATGAAAAACGGAAAGCCCTCAGGAGAGTTGGAGGCCAGCGACTTAGACGAGATAACTTTGACCAAATTACTGAGCGGAAAGTAACGGAGGACGGACATGAGAAAAAAGATTAAAAATAATTTATCATCAAATGAAATGATTGTTGTTTACATCATCTTTGGTCTTTCCATGCTGATAGGAACTGTAAACCCCGTTTTCTTTGGAACATCGACGCTTATATCATTATCTCGCTCCATGCTGGTAACTCTTATATTTGCGATCTGCGAAATGATTGTTATCATTTCCGGCGGAATTGATGTATCTTTTCCTGCAATATCATGTATATCCTTATACGCTACCATAAAATTTTTATTGCTCACAGGAATAGACAATCCTCTTTTTGCGTTTATCATGGCAGGCCTGATTGGCATGATCTTCGGTGCACTGAATGCCTTTTTGATCGTAAAGTTTAAAATCGCGCCTTTAATTGCAACGCTCGGTGTAAGTTCTGTGGCAAACGGCGGGACTCTCGCTTTTCTCGGCACCGATGAGATTTCGAATATACCGGATAACATCGACCGATTATCAAAAGTGTTTATTTATACCTATACGAGCTCCGGGGGAATCACCTATCAGCTTACAGCGTTAATACTCATTCCGATAGCGGTATGTGTGGCTGCTTATATCGTCCTAAAATTTACAATGCTGGGAAGAGGCATTTATGCCATAGGCGGCGATAAAAATGCAGCCCGGATAGCAGGCTTTAATGTGACCAGGATCCAGTTCATCATATATATGACTTCTGGTTTTTTTGCCGGCATCGGCGGCATCACTTATATGATATTGATGCGTCAGGCAAGCCCGCAGGTATTAATGGGAAGCGAAATGATGGTTATTGCAGCTGTCGTAGTCGGCGGAACGAGAATAACAGGCGGCCATGGCACGGTTATCGGCACCATCTTAGGAGTAAGTCTTATAACACTCGTTCAGAATAATCTGATTATGCTCGGTATTCCTACCCATGTTCAAACCTTTGTTGTGGGTATGATTATAGTGATCGGAACATCGATAACGTCCATCCGAGCGAAAAAAATCGCTAACAGTGCGAAGGTTTAGGGAGGAATCTGTGTGAAAAATATTATATTAAGGTTAAAGACTTCAGATAAAAATACAATGGCCCTATTCTTCATAGCAGTATTTATCTTTATAGTTATGGGGATCCTGTCGCCAAAGCAATTCTTAAGCTTAACTAATTTGCAGGGTATGGGAATACAATTTCCGGAATTCGGCATTCTTTCCTTCGGAATGATGCTTGCCATGATTTCCGGCGGTATCGACCTGTCCTTAGTCGGAATTGCAAATCTGTCCGGTATTGTAGGTACGGTAGTCATGCTTAGGATGGGCGGAGGCATCGAATCCATTCCTTTTGGTATATTAGCTGCTCTTCTGACCGGATTATTGTGCGGGATATTTAATGGTATTTTAATAGGATATCTTAAAATCCCCCCTATGCTGGTCACTTTATGCGGGTTGCAGCTATTTACGGGATTGGGTCTCGCCATTACAAAAGGTCCTGCATTGACAGGACTTCCTGAAGAATTCGGCAATATCGCCAACGGCACCATATTAGGCATTCCCATAACCGTAATATTATTTGTTATAGTAGCAATTGTTATATCCTATTTGCTGAAATCCACCGTCTACGGACAGCATCTGAGCTTTAAGGGAACGAACGAGATAGCCTCCCGTTATTCCGGCATCAATAATCTGAAAGTCATTATAATAACTTATGGTATTTCTGGCATATTGGGGTCTATCAGCGGAATCCTGATGGCATCCCATTACAATTCAGCGAAATCCGATTATGGAACTTCCTTTACCTTGCTAAGCTTGTTGATCGTTGTTCTGGGAGGTACGAATCCGGATGGCGGAAAAGGAAAAGTAATAGGCGTTACTTTATCCGTTATCGTATTACAGTTGGTTTCCAGTGCTTTCAATATTATGCGGGTGAATTCATTCGTTAAAACTTTTGTATGGGGTCTGATTTTAATCTTCATTATGGTCATTACTTCATTAATAGACAATAAGCATACGCAAAGAAAGGTGAAAAAACAATGTTGAAAATATCAGCAAAAAAATTAAGTAAAGAAGAATTTGAGCCATATGGCAGCTATTTCGATATGCTCCATCCGGCCAGCAGTAATCTAGGCGCTTTCTTCCATGACCATGTACTTTTTCCCGTATCGGGTTCCATGCCCATAGGCTTTTCTACACTGGTATCTGAAAGAATAAGTCCTATGATCATAAAATCCAGCGAATACCATAATTCGACAGGCGAAGGAATGATGGCACTGGACGGAGATATGATTCTATATGTTGCACCACCCTCCAACAAACCGGTACCCGAGCTGACAGAGGCTTTTATTGTTCCCAAGGGAACCTTTGTAGCCATTCGCACCGGTGTATGGCATATGGCACCGTTTCCTTTAAACGAAAATAGAATTCATATTATGATAGCGCTTCCCGAGCGAACCTATTTTAACGACTGTACAGTTATTGATTATAAAGAAGAAGATTACATACAGATAATTTGATTTTGAATCCCGATATTCTAAAGACAATATAACCACAGGAGGAAGAGAAATGAAAAAAATTATTAACAAACCTGAGAATTATGTAAACGAAATGCTGGAGGGACTATACATCGCACATCCCGATTTAATCACGTATACGGCGGATGACGTAAGATGCCTGGTAACCGCCAACAAAAAAGAGGGGAAGGTAGGCATTGCAACCGGCGGCGGTTCCGGACATTTACCTCTATTTCTGGGATACGTAGGGCTAGGAATGCTTGATGGGTGTTCTGTTGGAGATGTCTTTCAATCTCCCAGCGCAGAGCAGATGTTAGCTGTAACGAAGGAAATTGACAGCGGATCCGGTGTTCTCTATATCTACGGAAATTATAACGGAGATATATTTAATTTCGATATGGCTGCTGAAATGGCAGATTTCGAAGAAGGCATCCGTGTTGAGAGCGTAGTTGCAGGGGAAGACGTCGCTTCCGCAGGCCCGGCCTCTCCCAATGAGAAAAATACCCGAAGAGGCGTTGCAGGTATTATATTTGTTTATAAATGCGCGGGAGCTGCCGCTGATGCTATGCTGGATTTGGATGAAGTGAAAAGAATTGCTCAAAAAGCAGCCGAAAACGTAAGGACTATGGGAGTTGCATTGAGCCCGTGTATCGTTCCCAGAGTCGGAAAACCGGGATTTGAAATCGGAGAGGATGAAATGGAAATCGGTATGGGAATCCATGGCGAAACGGGCATACGTCGCGGAAAACTGGAACCGGCGGATCAAATTGTAACCGAAATGCTCGATAAAATTGTAGCAGACATTCCCTATGTAAGCGGAGATGAGGTGGCAGTGCTAGTAAATGGGCTAGGCTCCACTCCCTTAGACGAGCAATATATCGTAACAAGAAAAATCGACCAATATTTAAAAGAAAAAGGCATCAAGGTGCATCGCTATTACGTAGGGGAATACGCAACGGCAATCGAGATGGCAGGCTTCTCCATATCATTGCTGAAGCTGGATGATGAACTTAAAAAATATTTGGAAGCGCCCGCAAGGACACCCTTCTTTACTCAAGTATAAAACGGGAGGCATTGCAATGAACAATACCTATTTAATTAAACTGCTCGGCGAAATAAAAGAAATTATGGCCGAAAACAGAGATTATCTTATACAACTCGACAGTATTGTCGGCGACGGAGATTTGGGCCTGACCATGTCGGACGGATATTTAGCAGCATACGACGCCGTTGCCGGCGGGCAGGAAACCGATGCCGGAAAACTATTATATATGGCAGGCAAAGCCATGTCCATCGCCGTTCCTTCCACCATGGGGACTCTAATGGCCTCCGGTTTCATGCAAGCCGGAAAGGTTCTAAGGGGTAAGACAGAGCTGAGTGACCAAGATATTATAGCGTTATTTACCGCTTATATGGATGGCGTTATGAATCGAGGAAAGGCGGAAATCGGAGATAAGACATTTTTGGATGGGCTGAATCCCGCATTGATCGTTCTAAAAGAAAAAATTGCCTCGGGAGACTCCTTACAATCCGCTGCAATCGCAGCAGCAGAAGCCGCCGCAAAAGGCTTTGAAAACACGGCCACAATGATCGCCGTACACGGAAGAGCAGCAACCAGAGGCGAACAATCCCGAAACCTAAAGGATCCGGGAGCCGCAGTAGCTATGTTCCTGATGAGAGCATTTGCAAAATCGGTCTCCGGTTAACACCTCTTAAGATTTTACATTTTATCAGCTTATCCCTTTTCCATTAAGCTTGGACCCGTTATGTTTTATAACGGGTCCTTTATTTGTGTGATATTAAGTTGAACAGGGCTGTGTGCTAAGACGGACAATGATTTCTCCGCCTATTTTAGTTTTAACGTTGCAGAAATCCTTGTTTTCAATAGCCATATGCAAATGCTTCAAGGCCGTAAAACCGATTAATTTCTTGGGGACACTCATGGTCGATAACGAAGGAGAATTAATTTCTGCAAAATGAATATCGTCAAAGCCCATAACACTCACATTCTCCGGAATCTTATATTTATATTCCTTCAATGCCTTTATTGCACCTATAGCTATGGTGTCGTTATCTGCAAAAAAGCAGTTCGGGAGAGAAACCCCTTTTTTCAGATATTCCTTCATATCATGATAAGAATGAAGCAAAGTGGGTTCCAGTAAAAATTCATGTGCCTCATCGAAATCAAGTCCCAGCTCTAATGCCGTATTACGAAATGAAAATGCACGTTCATCAAAGTTCTGTGATTTTGCACTGCTCTTTAAATACCCGATGCTTTTATGCCCCATCGCAGCAAGATGGCATAATGCCCGATGTACCATTTCTTCATTGGACATAGAAATCGCATTGCAATTAAAGCCCGGCATAATATTATCAATTACAATATAAGGAATAGGAATCTTACTTAAAAGCGGATACGAAGTAGCATCTAACTCCGTTCCCAATACAAACAATCCGCTAAACTTGGTAAAATCTATATTCTGCAAGGTATTCTCCAAACAATTTTCTGAAATAATTATACTAAGATTATACCCTTCATTTCTGCACTCAGCCTCGATCGAATCCATGATAGTGGAGATAAAGCCTGCGTTTTCTTCTACGATCATACCATGCCTTATATACTTTAAGAACATGAGATTCTTATCGAATCCACTCTTTTTAGGTATATTAAAATTATATTTTTCTAATAAATCGAGTATTTCTCTTCTCTTTGCATCACCTACGCCTACTCTATTGTTTAGGACTAAGGATACTGTGGAGGGGGATACTCCTGCAATCTTAGCCAATTCCTTTAATGTCACACAAACAACCTCTTTTCTATACTAAAATAAACTAAATCTTACTAAATATCATACCATATGTTTGAGTAGACAACAACTGATTTTCTCTCAGAATCCGCTTGTATCCGCGTTTTTCACTTTTAAGGATTTTCTCTCTTCTTCTTCATCAACCGCTCTCCCATCCCCAGTAAAAGGAATATAAAGGGCGTGCTAAGAATCTGCTGGAAGCTCACTATATTATGAGCAGTATAAGCAATCGCACTAGCCGCGAAAGCATATAAAAGCAGCTGTCTGCTATCATCCAACAGCTTATTCTTCAATTCTGCAGTCACCTTCTCCGCCCGGTAAATAAAACGGAGCCATACGCTTAGGAATATCCCTGCATATCCTATAAGCCCGAGTATTCCATTGTTTACCAAAACAGTAAGCCACTCGTTATGGGCATTTGTGAGCCTTGAAGTACCAAATTGATCCATGACCTTTTCCGTCACATCAGGCAAAGTGTACAGATAGGAGGCAAAGCAGTCCGGTCCGGCACCTACGAGCTTCCTAAGTCCGGGCATTTCCTGGAATACGCCTATTCCAGCGGACCACGTTCCGCCTCTGGAGCTTCCCCAATATTCACTGAAGATAAGTATCTGCTGCCCCCCCATGAAACGTATGCCGTCCCGTGCTCTTGTGTTGAATATCAAAAGCATCACATAGACTCCAGCCGCTATGATGAGCACAAGAAGGATTATCTGTCTAAGCATCTTATATCTGGTGATATCCATATGCTTTTTCTTCTCCGCCAGAAGCATCAGCAGATAGACCACTGCCAAAGGAACCATTGCATATAAGGTAGCATGGCTCATGGTAATCCAGTCACTTAGACTTCCGTCGTAATAATCAAAGCTTTCCGGCAAATACAGCCGCCAAATCCGCAGCGCCTGACAAGCTGCACAAAACAGAAAGGCCAGCTCGAAAAGGCTCTTCATCCTTTTCAGGCTGCGGAAGGATAGGCAAAAGAGTAAAAGGTATAAGGCCGGGATAACAATGAATGCGCTGCTACTGCCCTGCGATACCCCCGTCGCTATTCCCAGCAGCACATAGAATGCACCCGCCGCCTTAATCCATTTCTTATCCGTAATCCAATACCATACAAAGCCTATAGGGAAAAGAACGGCAAAATAGCCGCAGTACCAGTTAATATTTCCCATCGTTGATATGAATTCTCTGTTCGCACCTTCTATCACAATGGGATAGACAGAGAAACGGTTCAATAGTCCCAGCAGAAAGATTCCCGCCGATGCAGCCATAAATGCAAGCAGTAACTTCTCCTCGTACTCCCAGAACCGGGAAACAAGAAAATAAGAAAGGATAAAAAGCAGCTGAGTGGCAAGTCCCATATACCACCCCTTCTCTCCCCAAAAGGCTTCCTGCTTAAACTCGGAAAAAAAATAGGAAAGTACCACCGCCACGCCATAGAATAAGAATGCGCAGTCGGTGACTGACAGCGTTTTATAACGCACAAAGGATTTTGTCTCCCTATACCGCAGCAGCATACTGATAACTGCCAATGGGACAATCAAAGCGAAGCCTCCCAGCGTAATATCCTTATAAAAGGAAAACTTAGCGTCGCCGATTTCCACATAACCGTTCTGCATGTAAAAAGGATAAAAAGAGAAAACGATAAACAAATAAGCCATTATCAATAGAGAAACGGCTTCTTCACAAAATGATAAGAGATTAAATTTTTCTTCTGTTTCTTCCGGCATCTTACGTTCCCCATTCGTATGTTTTACCATAAGTATTTTTACTCATGAGTGTCTTCTACTCATGAGTGTCCTATACTCATTTATCATAGTTTATCACAGTCCATCCGTCAATTCCACATTTCGTATCTGCTTTTATTCCGGTTTTCTCCTTAAATACAGATATACCTCATATATGGTAATCAGCGCCAG
>JAEWPN010000063.1 GCA_023399455.1 Bacillota bacterium | reverse complement strand
AATACGATAATGACAACGAATCCCGATATGCAGCTGGGGGTATTTGCATTACCTGTCAACAATAATCCGGAGTGTACCAGAATTAATCTCGCTACATCTACGGTATTAGGGGTATATGCCAACGGTCTTGAAAAAGAATTGGCCTTAAAGTTTGCAAATTATGTGTTAGACGATAACGATTCATCGGCATTGTTCCAGGCTTGTGGATTTAATCCGATATCTTCCATTCATGCATTTGAAACGGCATCATGGGTGCAGGATGCATATAAATATGTGGAAGAGGGACGTTCTTATCAGGATTTGGTGCTTCCGTCTTCGGTAACAGACGAGCAGGGAAGATTGCTTCAGGAGTTGTATGTCGGAAGCGTAGACGTTGACGGAATTATAGAACGCCTTGACGGTGCATTCAAAGAAGCAAATGAACTTTCGAAATAAGAGTGTGTGATTTCTCAAGCGTGCGGAAACATCTCTGCACGCTTGAAATAACTTATTGGAAGTCCGGCACATAAAAAGAAGAGGTACTTTATATGCAAAGTAAAAGGAAACAAAATTTCAGCCTGATTATGTTTGCGCTGCCGGCCCTGGCCGTATATGCGGTATTCAAGCTTTATCCGGCAGTTACCGGTATATTTTATTCAATGACAAATTGGAATGGGCTGAGTAAAGAATATGATTTTATTGGACTGAAAAACTTTCGTGAGATGCTGTCGGATGATTATTTCTGGCAATCCGTGGTATTTACGATTAAATATGTAGCAGTATTGCTGGTTATTGCAAATGTCATGGCTTTGGTGCTGGCAGTTACCGTTGAGTCGGTCAAAAAAGGAAAGGGATTTTTCCGAACAATTTTCTTCCTTCCTAATATGATAAGCATAATCATAGGCGGATACATGTGGCGATTTATTTTTTATAAAGTACTTTACTATATGGCAGATAACTGGGGATGGAAATTCCTGGACCAGTCTTGGGTAGGAGATACCCGCTATGCGTTTTTATCAATTATCATCGTTGCTTCATGGGGATGTGTCGGTTACTTAATGATTATATATATGGCAGGATTGCAGGGCGTACCAACTCATTTATTGGAAGCGGCCGAATTGGACGGAGCAAATGGATGGGAGAAATTTTGGAATGTAACTTTTCCGCTAATACAACCGGCGTTGACAGTTTGTTTATTTTGGACGTTGAATTCATCCTTCCAGGTTTTTGACGTCATTTATTCGCTGACGGGCGGAGGCCCCGGAAGAGCGACACAATCAGTTGCAGTTAATATTTATGAAGAGGCCTTCAGAGGGAATATAAGATATGGATATGCAACGGCAAAGTCGACCGTCCTGTTTTTGATTATTCTGATTATTACTGCGATTCAGTTAAAGACCACACAGAGTAAGGAGGAAGAACTATGAGAGGGAGCAGGAAACACTATCAGATATTTATCACGTTATTGTTAATTATAATAGGGTTGTTCACAAGCTTCCCGCTGATATTGGCTTTCATTAATTCTTTCAAATCAAATGGCGAGCTGCTCAGCAATGTGTTGTCGCTTCCGAGTAAATTATATTTTGATAACTATATAAGATCCCTGGAGAAGATGTCTTATTTCAGGAGTTTGGGAAATACGGTATTTCTCGCGGTCCTGGCCGTATTTTTTATGGCATTGTTTTCATCGCTTGCCGGCTGGAAAATGTGCCGTACAAAAACGCGCCTATCGAAATTTTTGTTTGCGATGTTTGTGTTTTCCATGCTGATTCCCTTTAGTTCCATTATGATTCCTTTGTACAAGGTAGTTTTAGCGCTGGGAATTAAGAATTCATTGGTCGGCCTGGCATTGATATATGCAGGCTTGGGTGAAAGTATGGCGATTTTCATTTATTACGGATTTGTAAAAGGCATCCCTGTTGAAATGGAAGAAGCTGCGGCGATAGACGGATGTAATTCTTTGCAGACCTTTTTTCTGGTCGTATTTCCGATGCTGAAGGCAACAACTGCAACTGTCTGCATTACCAATATGCTGTGGGTATGGAATGATTTTCTTTTGCCTCTTATTATTATTTCTGATAATAAAAAGTACACGCTGCTGTTATCTACCAATACTTTATTCGGACAATACAGCAGTGATTGGACGGCTATCCTGAGTGCGTTAATATTAGCGGCACTTCCGGCAATCCTTCTTTATGTAATTTTCCAGAAAAATATCATGAAAGGTATTGCAGACGGAGCAGTAAAGGGATAAGGGCTGCGAGGCTCGAGGCAGTTCGATAGAAGATGCAGATGAAAGGAGAAATAGAATGATAAATGGTTTTTTATATGCCAAAGGTAAAAAAATATATAATGGGAATGGGGAAGAAATTCTCTTGAAAGGCTGGGGACTCGGTAATTGGATGCTGCAGGAAGGATATATGTGGAGCGCTGATAGTGAACGCTTTGACAGACCGCGCCGTATAGAGCAGGTTGTGGAGCAGTTGACGGGAAAAGAATATGCAGATGCTTTCTGGGTAAAGTTCCGGGAAAATTATATAACGAAATCAGATATTTTGAAAATGGCGGAGCTTGGATATAATTCTGTCCGCATACCGTTCATGTATCGGCTTTTCATGGAAGATGGTCCGGGAATCCGATATAAAGAAGAAGGATTTCAGTTGCTGGATAATTGTCTTTCGTGGTGTGAGGAGGCGGGAATTTATGCCTTTTTGGACTTGCATGGCGCTCCGGGAGGTCAGACCGGTGCCAATATTGATGATAGTATAGACAATGTTCCCCGCCTTTTTATTGATTCGGAAAGTTGGGAAAAGGCAATCGATTTATGGAAAACGCTGGCAGAACGATATAAAGACAGAGCGGTAGTAGGCGGATATGATTTATTGAATGAGCCGATCGCGCCACCAAATACAGGAAACGGTAATTTTGATTATTTATTTCCTCGATTGACATTATTTTATGAACATGCGATTGCTGAAATCCGTAAAATTGATCAAAAGCATATGTTCAGTATTGAAGGAGCTCATTGGGCCGCAGATTTAAGTATATTTACGAAAAAATTTGATGAGAACATGGTGTTACATTTTCACCGGTATGCGGAAATTCCTGATATCAAATGTCTAAAAAAATATATTGATAAATCGAATGAATTGGATGTGGCACTTTGGCTTGGCGAGTCCGGAGAAAATATAAATGAATGGTATGCCGCTATCTATCCATTGGCAGAGTCTGCCGGTATTGGATACAATCTTTGGCCGTGGAAAAAAATGGATTGTACGAATTCGCCATATTCTATTAATAGACCAAAGGATTATCAAAAAGTATTAGACTATATTGGCGGGGGAGTACATCCCGGATTTGAAGCTGCTCAGAAAATTTTTGATGAATATTTGGAGAATTGCAAATTAGATAATTGTACAGAACATATAGAAGTGATCAATCATGTGCTGCGACATGCGCCCTTTAGCATGCGGGCCAGCGACTTTGACGAATATCCCGGAAGAGGAACATCCTTTAGCGGATGCAGTGCGGAAAATGCAGAAATCAGTTATAGAAGCGGCTGTGGAATGAAATTAGTGGAATTAGAAGCAGCGAAAGAGAAACGGTATGTATTCGATTGCCAGTGGGATCGCTACGGGGTAATCCTAAGTAAAAGTGAGTTTGTATGCTATACGGTTGAACCGGGGCAGAAAGTTCGTTTAAAGTTAAAATTTGCAAAAGGTTATTCCGGCGGAATACTTGGAATTGGCAGAACAGATGACAGCGGCTTGAAAGAATTTGCGGTTGAGCAGGAGTGCGCAGAGATAGAAGCAACGTTATCCGATGGCCGCGGGGCTTTGAAGATCATGTCTTTGGGAGGTGAAGTTTGTCTTGAAAGAATGGAGTTTTGTATCTGAACGTAATGGGGAGAATCAGATGATCTAAAAAGCGGAGCTGAGTTTTTTGTGTGATAGGATTAGGGCGTCAAAAGGTCCTTTTGCGAACATCTCAGGCCAATATGACCAAAACAAAAAGAACGACTGCGCCTATGAAAATATTTAGAAGTTCTTTCTCTGGTATGTTTGGTTCAAATGGACTGAGAATTAGAACTTCTTATATATTGGAATTCGGCGCAGGAGTCTTTTTGTTTTGGTCATATTGGCCCGAATATATTTAAAAAGGACCTTTTGACACCCTAATGTAATAGAAAAGCGCTCCTATTACATAAAAGTGCATGTCTTATTTTTCGGATACCTTCTGCAGCATACGCCATAGCGTGGAACGGCTGATGCCCAGGCGGTTTGCGGCGGCTGTCTGGTGCCCGTTTTCTTCTGCCATCACCCTTTGGACGATCTCCAAATTGATTTCTTCCAACGTTTTTGTAAGATCAAACGGACATTCTCCCGTTATGGAAGGAAACTGTGGTTTTTCCTTCCGCAGTATTTCCGCAACGGTCACCGCTTTTATATAGGGAGTGGTCGTCACGGTTACAAGCTCGTTCAATATTCGTTTGAACTGGTTAAAATTATCCGGCCAGTCATAGTTTTGTAGCAGCTCAAGTCCCTTGGCTTCCAGGCCGATAATTTCCTTGGCGAGCTGGATATTCAAGTTACTGATATACAGACTGACAAGATTAGGAATCTCGCCCAAACGATTCCTGAGAGGCGGTATGTGCATCGTCAGGCAGGAATAATGATTGATGAGATGACGGCACCGGGGAGTTATGTTGCCGTCATCTCCGTAGGAAAAAGTAAAAATCATTCGATTTCTTTTGTATAAATTCAAATCTCTTATGATAGAGAATAATTCATTGAACTGATCTTCGGACAGGATCTCCATAGAGCGAATGTAGATAGTGGTGTTAGTATCGCTCAGCGGAGAGTTATTGTGTTCGGTAAGGAATGTCCATGCCTTGGTGTTGATCCGCGCACAATCGATAATTGCCAGAGGATTATTCGAAAGCGGACTTTTGGCATATATGAGTCTGGCCATCTGGTCTTTGCCGGTTCCGCCCTCACCCAGAATCATAATGGGTTGTGAAGCGTTTGCATATTCGTCGATTGACATTTCCAGATTATGGGAGGAATGAGCAATACCATAAAAACTGTTAAAGAATTTATCAAATGCTTCATCCTTGTCAATATATCGTATACCGTTTTTGGTGAGGGCAAGAGGAACCTTTCGCGGATTGATATAATAAATATAATGATTCTTACCTCCCAGCTTTTTGCACAGGCCGCTCACAGCCAGGATTAAACCGTTATCCTCCTGATGATATTTTTTGACGGTATCAGTAATGAGCTCCGGAATCCTTTTCTTCATTTCTTCTATGACTATTTTACTGAAAGAATAATTTCTGGAAAAATAGATCA
>JAEWPN010000022.1 GCA_023399455.1 Bacillota bacterium | reverse complement strand
TAAAAACAATATATATGTTTTTAAATGTCTTTGCAAAGCATTTACATAAAACAAAAAGAAGGAGAGAAAAAGTTATGGCAAAAAGAGCAGTGGCATTATTTCTGGCAATGGTAACGAGTCTATCTTTGGTTGCATGCGGTTCTGGTTCCAGCACCGAAACGACAGGAGAAACCACTACAAATGGTGGGGTGGCAGAAACGCAGACAGAGGAAACGGAAGGTTCTGCGGAGGAACAGGTATCTGTGGCTCCGGGTAAGAAAGGGGCGATCGAGTTCTGGACGGTTTTCACAGGTGCAGACGGTACTTCCATGCAGGCTATGGTGGATGCTTACAATGCAACGAACCCTGACTATACGGTAAATCACCGTGCAATTGAAGCTAACGATTTATATTTAAAGATGCCCCTGGCAATTCAAACAGGTGAAGATGTACCGGATGTAGCGATTAACCATATTGAGAGAGTCCCTTTATTCCAGGAAATGGGGCTTCTTGATGATTATAGCACCGTAATTGGAGATTCCAATATTAAAGCGGAGAACTATAACCCCAAAGCATGGGCAATGTCAGATATAGCAGGCGGACATTATGGTATTCCTCTCGATGTTCATTCGTTCTGCCTCTATGTAAATATGGACTTATATGAAAAGTATGGCAATGGAGTTATGGATGACGGAGTGCTGACATGGGACGAAGTGAAATCAGTGGGTGAAGCATGTAAAGCAGATGGCATTACTCCTCTTGGAATCACTTGGCAGAGGGTATACTTCCTGTCTTCCTATGCACAGCTTGGAGGAACTTTAAGTACGGATGGAAATGTACCGGATTTCAACAACGACAAGGCTAAAAAAGTCTTTGATACATGGACAGATTTAAATGAGTCAGGCTACATACAGAAAGACGGCGATGATCCCTGGCAAATGTTCCTTGGCGGCAATATCATGTTTTGCCCGGAAGGTATTTGGATGTATAACAACATAAAAGATACGGGACTTAATGCAAAAATGTTCGACTTCCCTGTATTTGATGCAGGAACAAAGGGTAACTGGACATCTTCTCATCAGTTTGTACTTCCCAAGAATCCGAACAGAGATGAAGAGAAAACACAGGCAGTTCTTGATTTCATCGATTTCATTGGAAATAACAGCTTGGAATGGGCAAAGGCAGGTCAGGTACCGGCACACGTAGCGATTAAAGACGTTGCTGAATTCCAGGATATGCCGCAGGCTTTCTTTGCAGACGAGAATGATGAATTAAAGATTTACGATTACAAATATTATGGCTATGCAGTAGAAGCTTTAGACAAGATCACCGGAGAAGTATTATTTGGACGTATGACAGCAGAGGACGGTTTAAATCAGGCAGTTCAGGAAACTGAAGGCCGAATCGAGATGGGCGAGTAAAATATAAAAGGGGATGCCGCAAATGGATGGATATACCAAAGTAGTATCCCCTTTAAAAAGTAATAGGAGATGATGAAAATGCAGAAAGTGAAAAAAAGAAAAAAGCTTAATATTACTCCGTACCTGTTTATTGCTCCTCATGTAATTTTATTTATTGTATTTTTTTTGGCGCCGATGGTTTACGGTATTTATGCATCCTTTACAAAATGGGATTTGTTTACATCGCCAATTTTTGTGGGTTTGAAAAACTATAGTGTATTTTTGACAAATACAGAATCCGTTTTTTACAGACAATTTTGGAACGGCCTTAAGAATACAGTGATTTTTGTATTGATCTGTGTCCCGTTTCAGCTCGCAATTCCCTTGGTGCTGGCGCTGCTGCTAAATAAAAGGCCAAAGGGACGTAATATATTTCAGGGAATATTCTATATGCCGACATTATTTTCCATTACTTCTGTGACGCTGACGTGGCTGTTTATATTCAATCGTTCTCTCGGATTGTTCAATAAGATGTTCGGGACGGATATTAACTGGTATGCTGAACAGCCATGGGCGTGGATTACAATTGTGGTAACTACTATATGGTGGGGGATTGGCGGCAATTTGATTATATATGTGGCAGCACTGTCAGGAATTAACAAGGAGGTTTTGGAGGCAGCAGATTTAGATGGAGCAAGCGGATGGAAGCGTCTGCGGTATATCATAGTCCCCTCCATTCAGTTTCCGCTCGTGTATACCCTCATTGTGTCGGTGATTCAACAATTTAATATCTATGGTCAGCCGCTGATACTGACAGCAGGCGGTCCCAGTGAATCCACCTTTGTTTTGATTATGTATATTCGTAACTTAGCCTTTGGTACGGGCAAGTCGGCGGCAGGCATGGCCAGTGCAATGTCAACTTGTCTGGGGATTATCATAGGTAGTGTGGCTGTAGGACAGCTGATACTGTTACGAAAAAATTCAGATTAAGGAGGATATCATGAAAAAAATTAAGAAAAATGAAGAAGGTTCTTTTACATATACAAATAAGAAAAAAGATGGATGGATTGCCTTTGCTATTCTGCTGATATTCGCGGTAATTACTTTGATACCTTTAGGCTGGATTCTGATTTCTTCCTTTAAGCTGGATGTGGAGATACAGCAGGCGGGAGGTTTCCTGCTTTTTCCAAAGACATGGACGCTTAACAATTTTAAGGAACTGCTTTCTTTTGGCAACAAACAGTTACCGATATATAAGTGGTTTATCAATTCTTTAATTGTATCGGGAAGTCAGACGATCATTGCTGTTGTTATTTATTCTATGTCTGCGTATGCCTATGCAAAGTTACATTTTAAAGGGAGAGATATGATTTTTCTGGGAATTATGTTTCTGTCATCTTTTCCGGCAATAACAAATATTATTCCATTATATAAAATCATGCACGTGTTCGGATGGTTAAACGGACCTTTGTCACTTATCGTTCCCGGTCTGGCAGGGGTGATGAATATCTTTCTTATCCGCCAGTTCATGTATGCGATTCCCGACGTGATTCTGGAATCTGCACGAATTGACGGGGCGGGAGAGTGGAGGATATTTACGAGGATAGTGATTCCTACCTGCAAACCGATTCTCATTGCAGTAGGTTTGTTCACTTTTACCGGAAGCTGGAACGATTTCTTATGGCCGTCCATTGCCATTAACAATATTGACAACTTAACTTTGACGGCAGGCTTACAGCTTGCCAAAGGAGTATATGGAACTATTCAGGTGGCGAAGATGTGTACCGTTGCAACCATCGCAATCATACCTATGGTCATATTGTATCTGTTTACGCAGAAATACTTTGTAAAGGGAATTTCTTTATCCGCCGGCGTAAAAGGGTAATAAAAAATAAACTACATATTTACGGAAGAAAGGAAACTATAAAAATATGAATATTCCAAGAAATGAATACCCAAGACCACAATTTGTCAGAGAGGAGTGGCTTAGCCTAAACGGGGAGTGGGAGTTCTCTTTTGATACGGATAGATTTGACAAAAGGATTATTGTTCCTTATGTTTATCAGTCCAAACTGTCGGGAATCGGCATCACGGAACCCCATGAGGTTGTCTGGTATCGCAAGAAAATAAATTTACCTAAGGAAATGTCCGGCAAGGAGATTATTCTGCATTTTGGTGCAGTGGATTATAGCTGTAAGTTATGGGTAAACGATATATTTATCACGGAGCATATCGGAGGCCACATGAGCTTCGAAGTGAATATTACGAGTGCTTTGCGGGAAGAAGAAAACGTGATTGTTCTGGAGATAACGGATGAGCCTTACAATCTTGAGATTCCCAGAGGAAAGCAATATTGGAAAGAAGATTCGGAAGGTATCTTCTACACCCGTTCTACGGGAATCTGGCAGAGCGTATGGATAGAAGCTGTAGACGAAATCCATCTTGCCAGAGTGTTTCTTACTCCTGATTTAGATAATGTGCAGTTGGGTGTACAGTATGAATTAAGCAGTGACAGGGCAACTAGCCTGCGGACGGAGATTTATTATAAGAAAGAACTGATGGCGGTAAATACTACAGCCTTACTGCGTAAGGAAGGGAACTTCAGAGTATCCTTAGATCAGCAACTGCTGAAGGACTGGAATGTCCAGGAGGATCTGACATGGACTCCGGAGGCTCCAAGGCTGTTTGATGTGAAGTTTGTGGTGTATGAGGAGGAGAGAGAAGCTGATATAGTATCTTCTTACTTCGGGCTGCGGAAAGTATCCATAGAAAATGGAAAATTTTTATTAAATAATCGCCCATACTATCAAAAACTTTTATTAGATCAAGGATATTGGGAGGAGTCACTTCTGACAGCTCCCACGGACGGTGATTTTATCAAGGATATTGAACTGGCGAAGTCTATGGGATTTAACGGAGTCAGGAAGCATCAGAAGATTGAGGATCCAAGATTCTTATATTATGCGGATAAGATGGGTTTTCTCGTGTGGGGAGAGCTTCCTGCGGCTTATGTGTACTCCAGAAAATATGTAAAGAGAATTACAGATGAGTGGATGGAGGAAATCTTCCGCGATTATAATCACCCTTGTATCGTGGTATGGACGCCCCTTAACGAGTCCTGGGGAGTCTTCAATATAAAGGACAGGAAAGAAGAACAGAGTCATAGCGTGGCTATGGTCCATATTGCCAAGTCTCTGGACCAGACAAGACCCGTAATATGCAATGACGGATGGGAGCACACCTGCGGAGATTTGATTACCATTCATGATTATGAGTGGAATAAAGAGATTATACAGGAAAGATATAGTACTTTGGAAAATATACTTAGGTTTATGCCGGGGGGACGCCCTTTGCTCGCTCATGGGTGGGAATATCAAGGACAGCCGGTCTTAGTTACTGAATTCGGAGGAATTTCTTATATGAAAGGCGAATGGGAAGGCTGGGGATATTCCAGCGCCGTTTCAGATGAAGATTTTGCCAAGAGATACTATAACGTGATAAGTCCATTGCTGGCTTCGCCTCATGTGCAAGGCTTCTGCTATACGGAGATGACGGATGTAGAACAGGAAATTAATGGCCTGTGCACTTATGACAGAAAACCTAAGATTCCGGTAGAAATTATTTGCGCTATTAATGAAGGCAGGTGGGAACCGGAAGATGAGAGATAACAGGCTGGATTTCTTCAAAGGAATTCTTGTAGTACAAATGGTTTTTGCCCATTGTCTGCAGTTTTTCTGCGACCTTGGGGAGGAACCGGTATGGAGTGGTGTCAGTGAGTGGGTAAATCTTACTACCTTTTCAGGATTTGTATTCGCCTTCGGATTTGCGTATTATCTGGCTTATCTGCAAAAGAACCTTAAATATGCAGTGGAAAAGGGAGGGAAGAACATTCTTGTTTTACTGGGAGCTTATTACATCTCGGCGTTTTCCTATGCCGTATTTATAGAGAGAATTCCACTCAGATGGGACAGAGCTTTGGAATTATTATTGTTTCAGAGGCTGGCAGGTTGGTCTGAGTTCTTATTTTCATTTGCAATGCTGACATTGGTAACCCTTATACTATGGAAACCACTAACTAATAAGAAGCCCGGGATTCTGCCTGGCATCGGTGTGACAGCACTCTTGATCTGTCTCCTGCCTCACAGAGAGGTAAGACCGGTTCTTGGAACATTAATAGGAGGAACGGGAGGAGCTTACTTCCCGGTGCTTCCCTTTTATGTGTATTTTGTGGCGGGAGTTTATGCTGCAAGAAAAAAGTTGAACTTCAATGTAAAGATGTTGCTTGTATCTATTGCAGGAACCACATATATGATAGTAGAATGCCTCTTTTTTTCGAAGAGCTATCCGTCCAGATTTCCGTTGTCGCTCGCATGGCTGGTCGGAGGCGCGTTCATTGTTTACTGCTATTATCTGGCAGCAGGCTATTTGAGCAAAATAAAGAAATTATCCATGGTTAATGTAATTGGGAAAAACAGCTTGTTTTATCTGCTGGTTAGCAATCTTATTATTTTTGCCATGAAAAGCAGCAGCTTCTACAAAGTGAGCGGTGGGTTCAGCATCGGACTTTGTATTATGATTTTTGCGATTGGAGGCTATCTCCACAGCAGGGTTAGAACTTAGGTAACCTATGCAGTTTGCAGGCTATGAGAAAGGCACGGTTATTATAATGAAGAAACACAAGAAAAAAGAAACAGGAGAACCAAAGAAGAAAAATTTTGCGGGTTCACTAAAGAGTAAGGTGCTTGTTCTTGTCCTGGGGTCTATTGCAGCCGCCGTTTCTCTGACGCTCGTTTTTGCCATTCCGTTTGTAACCAATACGTTAACTGATACGAATATGCGCTATATGTCATACTTGCAGATGGCACTATTGCTTACCATCCGGAGGAAGAGAAAGTGGGGATGCCAATTGAGAATTCGGCTATTTTAGACGTTGCTGATAAATTGCGAGCTTCTGAATCAATAGCCGAGGCTTCAGAGGCTGAGTTCTCAAAAGAAGAGGCAGGAGATATTCTCCAAAATGATGTTGTAAGCTACGATTATAATGGTGTTACTAAGTATGCGGCATATTACATCACGACTGATCAGTCTGCGGTTCTTATTTTGGGTGGCATTATATCTTATAGGAGTGCCTCACACCTAATGAATCCACTGTCACAAATTACGACTGAAATTAACAGATTTAGCGCCTTGGATTTTACGGAGACACCGACATTCAAACGTCTTAGCCTTAAGAAAGATGAAACCGGACAGATTGCGCGAGCTATTGCAGAACTAAGGGTACAGTTAGTTGCTATAGTATCACAGATAAAAGAGCAAAGCACCAATCTCCATAAGTCTGCCGACAGACTTGATAACAATGCCCTGCTTACGGTATCAACCGTAAAGAATGTGGAGGCTGCAGTAGGTGAAATAGCAAGCGGCGCGAATAATCAGGCATCGGAAACCCAGAAAGCGACTGAAAATATTATTGATATGGGCAATATGATTGCGCATACTAATTACGAGGTAGAGAATCTCAATATAACGGCGGCTGTCATGAAATCCTCCAGTGATGAGGCTTCTGATACTCTGTCTCAGCTTGGTGAGATTAACAAACGTGCAATCACTTCTATCAACATTATTTATGAACAGACGAATACGACCAATGCCTCTGCTATGAAGATTAAGGAAGCAACTACCTTGATCTCGTCCATTGCCGATGAAACTATCTATTATCTTTAAATGCGTCTATAGAAGCCGCAAGAGCGGGGGAAGCAGGAAGAGGATTTGCAGTTGTTGCAGCGCAGATACAGAATCTGGCGGAACAGTCTGACAATTCGGCCCGTGAGATTGATAAAATTATACATACCCTGATCGAAGATTCCCAAAAAGCAGTTAAGACTATGAATCAGGTAAAAGAGATCATGAAAAGCCAAAGTGAAAATGTTACAAAGACAGGCTCCGTTTTTACTCAGGTTACCGAAGGAATCAACAAGTCCATCGGCGGTGTCGGCGAAATTGCCGATAAGACTGCACATTTGGATGAGGCACATACCAGTGTTGTCGATATTGTTCAGAATCTCACTGCTATTGCACAGCAGAATGCAGCAAGTACCGAAGAAACCTCTGCGTCTGTCATTGAAGTCAGCGATATTATGAATGAAATCAGCGGCAATGCAAAACAATTGAAAGAAATCGCAGCGGTGCCGGAAAATAATATGTCTTCTTTTCGGCTTTAGAAACAGTACCATCAATAAACTTTTAAACATAAACATAATTGCTCAAAGAAATAAGAGGTAATGCTAAATGGATGCAGTTGACATAAAAAGAAGAATGAAAATAACGTTCCTGTTCTCTCTATGCCTGTGCTTTGTCACAGGATGCGGCAATAAGGAAAAATGGTCAGAAGAGGATGCCGGGCAGCTATATCAAGCGGATCCGACAATCTTTTTTGAAAAGGGAACTTATTATCTTTATGGTACAAATGAAATGGACACATCGCAGGGCTTCCGGGTTTACACGTCAAAGGATCTTATACATTGGGTGAAACCTGATACCGGTGATAAATTAGCATTAAAAAAAGGAGAGTCATTTGGCAGTGGCAGCTTTTGGGCACCGCAGGTCTTTTCATATAAGGATTCTTATTATATGGCATATACGGCAGATGAGCAGATAGCCATTGCAAAGGGTTCAAGTCCGCTGGGGCCGTTTACTCAGGAACAAATACAACCGTTGTTCCAGAATGCACAATATAAAACAATCGATCCTTTTGTTTTCTTTGACAATGACGGGCAGATTTATTTGTATTATGTGAAGCAAAACGGCGGGAACAATATTTACGCGGCAAAAATGAAGGAGGATTTATCCGGAATAGAAGATAATACGGAAACTGCTTGTATCGCAGCAACTGAATCGTGGGAAAATACGGCGGATGCGTCATGGCCGGTAACGGAAGGGCCTACGGTTATTAAAGAGCAGGATACCTATTATCTGTTTTACTCTGCCAATGATTTCAGGAATATTGATTATGCCGTGGGCTATGCAACAAGCCAAAGCCC
>JAEWPN010000174.1 GCA_023399455.1 Bacillota bacterium | reverse complement strand
AGGCGGCGGAGAATGCCTGTACTCTCATCTTAAAGGGTTTGGCAAATAAAGAGAAAGACTTTCGATACGATAAAAAGGAGCATCATTCTCTGGCTGTAAAAGCGCTGGAGGAATCGGCGGTGCTGCTTAAGAACGAAGGTAAGCTATTGCCCGGGCATATCGGACAAAAAGCGGCGGTTATCGGTGCCTTCGCAAAAACATTGAGATATCAGGGAGCAGGAAGCTCTAAGATACATCCGTTGAAAATAGAAAATCCGTGGGAAATGTTCATAGAATTCGGTGCCGATGTCACGTATGCAAAAGGATTTTCTCTGGAAGCAAAGCCTGTAAACGGTGAGGCGGAGAGCTTGAGGGAAGAGGCTTGCCAAGCGGCGGGAGGCAAAGATATCGTATATGTTTTCGCGGGACTGCCGGAGGGTTATGAATCGGAAGGGTTCGATCGAGGAAATATGAGCCTTCCTCCTTCACAGAATCTTTTGATTGATGCAATTTGTGAGGAAAATGAAAATGTGGTGGTAATCTTAATCGGAGGCGCGCCCGTGGAGCTTCCCTGGATCCATAAGGTAAAAGCGGTATTGCTGGCCTACCTGGGAGGAGAAGGCGCAGGCAGAGCGATCGTAAATCTGCTGCTGGGATACAGGGTACCAAGCGGAAAACTGGCGGAAACATGGCCCATCGCGTTAGAGGATATCCCCTGCTATCATTATTTTCCGGGCAAAAGACTTACCTCGGAGTATCGGGAAAGTATCTATATAGGGTATCGTTATTATGAAAAAGCAGGAAAACCTGTGTTGTTTCCCTTCGGATACGGGCTTACCTATACAGAGTTTTCCTATTCAGGCTTAGAGTTGAGCGAAGAAGTCTGCCGGTTCGGGAGTACCTTTACTCTTTCTTTTGAGCTTTTAAATTGCGGTGGCAGAAAGGCGAAGGAAATATCGTTTATATTCATGGCTCATAAAAGTGAAGTTGTATTTTTGCCGGAAAAGGAGCTTCGGGAGTTTATCAAGGTAGAACTTGAGCCGGGAGAAACGAAAAGGATATCGATGACTCTCGATACCAGCACCTTAGGCTACTATAACACAGCGGTAAAGGATTGGTACTGTGAAAGCGGAGAATACGAAGTCATAATTGGTTCATCCTCAAGGGATTGCAGACTTGCGGGAAGCATACGAATAGACAGTCCCGCAAAGCCCCAGCCTGATTTTACGAAGAGTGCTCCTTCCTACTACCGGTTGGAAAACAAGGAATTCACGATCGATGAAAAGGAATTTGCGACGCTGTACGGGAGGACTCCTCCTAAAAGCGGCGGGAGGGCAAGCCGTCCTTACAGTCCGGAGAATACTTTGGAAGATGTGGCACATACATTTATAGGTAAAATCATTATGATGTATGCGAACTGGACGGCAAGGAAGGTATCGAAAGCGGAAAAGGAGCAGGAGGGAATGATGGCGGCGACTATCAGGGAAATGCCATTTTTCGCAATGGCAGCTTCGGGGGAGGAAATGCTGCCGGAGCATGTGATGGAGGGAATTATTGAATTTCTCAACGGACGTTATATCGCAGGGCTGCGCAAGCTTTTGAAATTTTAATTTTAATAACTATTTCTATGATAAATTTCTATGGCGGAATGATAAGGTGTTGTGTTTTCATTCTGCCATAGTATATTATAAATGGATAAGCGCGCAGCCGGCTGATATTACAGACTATTTAACCTGGCTTTGTGCACAAGGTATGCAGGCATATTGCATAAGATACCCGGACTTTAGAAGGAGCATAGCTATAAGCATGAAAGATATAACAATAAGAAGACCTGGAATAGAGGAACGCGAGAGCATCCATACCTTTTTTGAAGAGATGCTCGTGGATACATTTGAGAAAAATAATGTATCTGATATGAAGGAATTGCTTCAGGAAGAGATTTTGGATAAAAAAAGATATATTGCACAGGATTTCGAGACGGAGGGGGAGGAAAGGTTTTTCCTTTTGGCGGAGCATAAAGGTGAAATCATCGGTTCCATCGAATACGGGCCTTCCAATGATTTGTTGAATTCGTGTACGGGAGGGGAGTTTAAGGACATGCTGGAAATCGGTACGGTTTTTGTGCGTCCTGATTGGCAGAAAAGAGGCATTTCTGTCTTATTAATGTATTCGCTGTTCGAGGAATTGAAGGAAAAGAGGGTGGAGGAAGTCTGCTTTGACAGCGGATATAAGATAGCTCAGGGTATATGGTGTAAAAGGTTCGGCAGCCCGGCGTATTATCTGGAAAATTACTGGGGCGAGGGCTTCCATCACATGGTATGGAGAGTGAAAGTAAAGGAAGCGTTAGTGAGGTTTGCGCCTAAGGCGGTAGAGCCTTAAATCTGATCAGAGATTTTCACAGGCAAGAAAAATATCGTAAAGAGCGCGATGGGGTATTGAAAGCCTTGCGAACTGAATCGGATGAATGACAGCATAAGGGTAGCCGGAGGTTGCTGCTAAAAAAGGAAAGCGGGTAAAAAGAGTGTTATTTATGCACTTATCGATATAATTGTCTCATAATTCGACTTTGAAATGTACTTATATTCGTGGTATAATGTCCGCAGGGGCATAGTCCGAATTCGATTTTACATTTTGCTTATGGATGGGAATGGGAATAGAAGGTACAAGGAGAATAGGAGAAGGTAAGATGAAGAGAAGAAAAAGGGGTTATAGCAGTAAAGAGTTAATGGAAAAGCTCTCCCGGTGGGACTTTATGGACGAGTCAGATACACCGGAAGGAGAAGAGCTTTACGGGCAGTTGTGGAAGCAATATAAGGATTTCTTTTACCGCTTCTGCGGGGATTTCGATACGGTCAAGATTATTTCGGAGCAATTTGAAGGAATCATTGAAGGAATGTTGGAGTCCTCGGACAGCATCGGCTTTGCCGCACAATACATATCGGACGGTTCCAAGCGGCAGAGAGAGGAAATCAATTCCTGCGAAAATATCGCGGAGATATTAGCGGACAAGATCAATATGATGGGAGATAAATCGAAGGATTTGATCGACTCCGCGAAAGAGATGGGAGAAATCAGCGATAGCGGTAAGGTTGCCGTGGAGAATCTGACACTTAGCCAGAACAGTAACCAGACCGTGAACAATGCGATCATTACGGAAATCTATCAATTGCTGGAAATGACCAAGAATATCACCGGCATTACGGAGCAGCTCAATGAAATCGCAGACCAGACTAATCTGCTTTCCCTGAACGCTTCTATAGAAGCGGCGAGAGCGGGAGAAGCGGGAAAGGGCTTTGCGGTAGTTGCGGATGAGATAAGAAAGCTGTCTGACGAAAGCCATCGCGCCAGTGAGACGATCAGCCGGAATATAACGGAGATCATGGAGCAGCTTAACCAGTTGAAATCGGCGGTAGACAGTTCAAGAGATACTTTCGAGCAGCAGGAAAAAGCAGTAACTGAGGTGATCGAGGCATTCAGCAGAATTGATAATCATGTGGAAGGCTTTGTATCCGATCAGGAGCTCTTTTACAGAGAAGTTAACGGACTTGGAGAGCAGAAGGAGAGCCTGTTGGATTCCTTTAGAAATATCCTCGCAGTAAATCAGGAGTCCGTGGCTTCTACGGAAGAGGTGGCGTCTCTTACCATGAGCCAGAGCAGCACAGTAAAGACTATGGAGAAGATGGCAGGTAAGCTAAACGAAGGCGTTGGAGTATTATCCTCTGACTTATCCAAGATCCAGATAAAGAAGGAAGAAAGAAGACAGCAGAAGATAGCTATGATTTTTGACATCGACTGCGATTTCTGGGAGCCGACAGCGAGGGACGCGAGAAAAACAGCTAAGGCTTTGCATTATGAGCTGGAGATTTTTGCTCCGAAGTCCAGAAACCAGGGAGCGGAGGAAATGCTTAAAGCGCTGGAAAGTTTCGTGGAAAGAAAGTTCGATGCCATTGTCATAAGCCCTATTGATAGTCCGCAGATTCGCCAGTTGCTGAAATCGGCATCACAAAACGGAACGAAGATTATTTTCATTAATTCCGCCTTGGAGGGCGTGGATTATGAAGCGCTGATAGAAACTAACGGTTACGAGCTGGGTAAAAATGCGTCGAAGGCTGCTAAGCAGCTTTTAAGCGGCGGCGGGGAGGCAATAGTTGGACTTTGGTCAGATATCAAGATTCAATCCATAGAAAACAGGGCACAGGGTTTTGTGGACGCATTGACAAAGGAAGGCATTACCGTACATAAAATAGATATTCCAAGCAATCCCACCAAGAAGGATGTGGAGGCTGTGATGAGTCGGATTCGGAAGGATTATCCGAATGTAAAAGTAATTTACGCTACGGACGTACTCTGGGGTGTGGCTTACGGAAGCTTTGCAGGGCATCAAGGCACGGGCATTAAGATCGTAACAGTAGATTTCACCGCCGATATTGCCGCACAGATAAAGAGAGGCGGAATCGATGTGGCGATTGCACAGCGGGCATTCTCTTGGGGAAGTATGTCCCTGGATTTCCTTGCAGATGTATTTCAAGGAAAATCTGTTGCCCGTTATACAGATACGGGAACTTATGAGGTGAACGGGAGTAACCTCGCTTTATACGAAAAAAGAATGTAATTTTCATGTGCACGACAGAATTCAGTGGTCTGACGGATTTCATATTATCCGTCAGACTTTGTATGTAATAGGGAAGTACGTCCTATAAAAGAAAGGAAGATAACGTTATGAACAATTTTAAGTATTTTACTCCTACGAAAGTCATTTTTGGCAGAGGAACGGAGAATCAGGCAGGGGCACTTGTAAAGGAGACAGGCTGTAAGAAGGTGCTGATTCATTACGGCAAAGGCAGCGTGGAGAAATCGGGCTTGCTCGGGCGAATAAAAGCTTCTTTGGAAGCGGAGCAAATTGCTTATACCGAACTTGGCGGCGTGGTTCCCAATCCGAGATTGTCTCTCGTTTATGAGGGAATCGAACTGTCCAAAAAGGAGGGCGTGGATTTCATTCTCGCTATAGGAGGAGGCAGCGTCATAGACTCGGCAAAGGCCATCGGCTACGGAATGGTAAACAGCGGCGATGTCTGGGATTTTTATGCTCATGAGAGGGAAGCTTCGGCTTGTATGCCTGTCGGAGTGGTGCTGACGCTTGCGGCTACCGGAAGTGAAATGAGCAGCTCCTCGGTAATTACTAATGAGACTGGCTGGAGTAAGCGAGGCTATAACAACAATCTTAGCCGCCCGGTATTCGCCATCATGAATCCTGAGCTGACGATGACTCTTCCCCCCTTTCAGACGGAATGCGGCTGTACGGATATACTGATGCATACCATGGAGCGTTATTTCACCTCCGCAGGCAATATGGAAATCACCGACGGCATTGCGGAAGCGCTGATGCGCACCGTTATCTCCAATGCAAGGATTCTTTTGGACGAACCTGAAAATTATAATGCCCGCGCTGAGGTCATGTGGGCAGGAAGCCTTTCTCATAATGGATTGACAGGCTGTGGAAACGGAGGAGATGACTTCGCCACTCATGGACTGGAGCATGAGGTCAGCGGATTGTTTGATGTGGCCCATGGGGCCGGTTTGGCAGCGTTATGGGGAAGCTGGGCGAGATATGTTCATAAGGACTGCCTACCGCGGTTTTATCGCTTTGCGGTAAATGTAATGGGAATAGCGGACAAAGGTTCTTTGGAAGAAATCGCTCTAAAGGGCATCGAGGCGATGGAAATCTTTTTCCGTTCTATCGGGATGCCTACCTCTTTTCACGATCTGGAGATTGAGCCTACGGAGCAGGAAATGAAGCTTATGGCTAAAAAGTGCAGCACGGCGGCTGGAGGACGAAAAGGCTCGGCGAAAGTGCTTTACGAGGCCGATATGCTTGCGATCTATGAAATGGCAAGATAGTAAGGCTCTTCGTTTATGCTTTTATCCATATTTGCTGAGCGGATTAATTTACATAATTTGGAGTGCCCGCGAGAATTGTTATTTATAGTCGCCTTTTGTATAATGAAAGGGTGTTTGTAAAGGGGAAGGTACAGGCGATAAGAAAGGCAAGAGTATTATATGAGAAAACTTACGGCACTGTTAGCGGCTTCGATTTTACTGGCATATTTATTCCCCGTTCCGGCAGCAGCTTTTCCGGTGGTGACAGAAGTGAACTCTGATTTGGAGAAGAGTTCGGTAAGTGAAAATGACGTAAATGACGTAGATACTATAATGGATGAAGTGGATACTCTAAATGGGACAGAATTAGAGAAACCGCCGGAGGAGGAAGAATCCGTAACTTCTGCAGCAGCAGATACAGACAAAACAAAAGAAGCGGCGGCACGGATGGAAGAAGCATCGAATGCTTTAAAGAATATTTTAGAAGATCATACGGTAATAGCACTCGTCTATTTGTGCGATGAATATTCTATACGAGCAGAAGCTTCGTATGACAGCGGCGTGGCGGTAACAGTTCCCAGTGGGCAGCAGGTGCAGATTAAGGATGTTCTTGAGGATGAAAATGGTGAGCTGTGGGTGTATGTTACCCTGTATTTCCAAGAAGCAGAATATAACGGATATATTCCCAGAGCTTATCTTGCCTGTTCAGATGAACTGTTTCTGGAATGGGAGGAATCTTATAATAGCGATTCTGGTAAAATGCTTCCCTTTGCGGCCAGAAACACTGTTCAGTTTTATGCGGACATCGAGCAATTTCCCGATAGCTATAAGGCGGCGCTGACGGCGTTAAAGCAAACGCATCCCAAATGGACCTTTGTAAAAATGAATACCAATTTAGACTGGAATTATGTCGTATCGGAAGAAATAAAGGATGGAAGAAGCCTGGTAGAATCTTATTTGCCGGCTTATATGCAGGAAGGCAAATACAGTGAGAACTGGTCTTATGCGTCAAAGGGAGCGTTAGAGCATTATCTCGATCCCAGGAATGGTCTGAATGAGTCCGGCATCTTCCAGTTTGAACTCCTTACATATAACGAATCCTATCATACACAAGCGGCCGTTCAGAGTTTTTTGAATCAGGCATTCATGGCCGGTACGGCTCCAGGGACCTCGCTTACTTATGCTAATATATTTTGGACGGTAGGATCATCGTTAAAAGTAAGCCCGTTCCATCTCGCTTGCAGAGTATACCAGGAACAGGGAAAAGGAACCTCTTCTTTGATTTCCGGAACCTATCCCGGGTACATAGGATATTACAATTATTTTAATATCGGAGCGACGGGAAACAGCGACAATGCAGTGATAGAAAGCGGGCTTGCCAAAGCGAAAGCAGAGGGATGGACAGATGGATATACCTCGATTTTAGGCGGTGCTAAAGTTATCTCTCAAAATTATATATTAAAAGGGCAGGATACCCTGTATTTACAGAAGTTCGATGTGGATGGGAGCTATAACGGCCTGTTCTGGCACCAGTATATGCAAAATATATGTGCTCCGGCTAATGAGGGAGAGAACATACGCAAGCTATATAACAGTACCGGCTCGCTGGACAATACATTCGTTTTTAAGATACCGGTCTATAGCAATATGCCGTCGGATGCATGTCCTATACCTACCGTATCCTACAGTGTGTCGCTTACGCCTCCTGCGGGGTATACGGATGCAAATATTTATCTGGATGGAATCGGGTATACGGCGATTGTGCGAGACGGAAAGTATGTGGTAACAGCGGCAAACGGAAACGCGAAAACCGCCGTAATGTATAAATATAACGGAGCAAACGTTCCGATAGGAATGTACGTCTGGACACTTAAGCATAATGGGTCCGCCTATGAAGCGGCGGCGGTTCCGGAATTGGAGGATATTCTTTCGTACCATGGCTTTTCCATCAGGATTACAGGAAAGTCCGGTATTCGTTTTAAGACGGGAATATCGTCAAGCCTTCGGTCTCAGCTTATTTCAAAGGGAACGGCCGGATATGTTCTGAAGGAATATGGAACGCTTGTGATGAACAATGCTAACAGAGCGCAGTATCCTCTTGTGAAGGGCGGAGAAAAGGTCCTGAGCGGTATGTCATATGGCAGAAATGCGAACGGAATATTGGAGGATAAAATATACGAAACCATCTCGGGAAGGCATCGGTTTACCTCAGTGCTGGTAGGCTTGCCCGCCAATCAGTATAAAACGGAATATGCCTTTCGCGGATATATTATCCTTGCCAAGGATAATTCGGAGGTGACCTTATATGGGCCTACTGTATGGAAGAGTATATATTCGCTGGCGAATCAAGTACTCTCCAGCGGTCAATATGAGAAGAATTCAAGCGCCGATTTATTTCTTAGGAAATTGATCGAGGATGCAGATAAGGCTGGAGGCTGACAGGAAGAAGATGAAAAGAGGAGAGTGTAAAGCGATGAACGGTAAAATGAGGATTGCAGCTGTTTGCGCCGCATCGCTTCTGCTGCTTACAGGCGGATGTGCGCAAGCAGATAAGGGGGAGGAAGAAAACAATAAAGAAACGGCTTCGGAGCAAATGGGCGGAAGTTCTGCAGAGTCGAATCCCGGAGGAAAAAAAAGCGCTATAGAGGAATATGAAATAAAGTATGCTTCGGGAGAATTTACGTCTGATGATTATAAAGAGCTAGCCGAGTTGTATGGGAAAGAAGGAATGCGCAAGAGACAGCGCGACCTGCTGGAGCAATGCTACCGTCTATATGATGATGCGCAATGCATAGAACTGTTAAATGATATAACGGTAAACATAGAGGAGGAAAGCGATGGGATAAAGGCGGAGG
>JAEWPN010000053.1 GCA_023399455.1 Bacillota bacterium | reverse complement strand
TTTGCCATCCGGCTTCCTTCAGATTCGTAGTCACCCACGACACCCTTGCCATTGGCTATGTCCTTCCCACTACCGGGCGGACTCGGGACTTACACCCGTTGAAACGTGCGCCCGCCGGGCGCACTACTAAAAAAGGTTCCGGCACGTTTATCAACCTGCCCGAACCTTTCCTTTTCTTATAAGATGCCTGGTCCATCAAAAAGATCTCTCAGCGCTGCGTCGTCGTCCTCCGCAAGGGAATTGACGATACGGTCCATTTCTCTTTTTGATTTTACCTTCCTGCTTTTTGCAATTGCCTGCTCCTTTTCCGCCTCGGTCATTTTAGCAAATCTGTCCATTGCACTTTGATTCATGGCAAGAGACAGTCCGAAACCTATGGGAAGCTGTTGATTATCCATAATTTCGCCCCTTTCAAATACTTTCTGATGTTTTCCATGAACCGACAGTTCATAATGAGTTAAAGCACTCAATGAGTAAAAAACACTCATGGTTAGTATTTGAAAACAAAGGCTTAATCAATCATCCTCTTTCTTCCATGGATGTTATTTTTCGGAAATTTTATTTTTATACATAGCCTCATGCTCCCTTTTCAGCTCTTCGAAAAGCTGCAAGGCGTTCCAAAAGCGGTTTGTTGGCGTAAGCACCGCTTTGCAGTTTACCCTCGGCACCTTATTTTTACGGAAGCCGGCTAACACCTTGTCAATTTGCTCCCCCGACAGTCCGGCAAATACCATCATCTCACCATCAAGCTCCATTCCCTCATACCTCTTTTCCGAGACTTTAACTTCCTCGTCTCCCGCATAATAGCCGATGGGATTTAGGTATTCTTCCTTTGGAACCTCCTTTATCGAGAGGCGCTGTACCAGCAATATCTTTTTTACCTGCTCCCTGTAAAGCTTATCTTGGAAATTATATAATAAAACCGTTGCTTTCATAGCCTTCGCCTCCTGCTGTCTTAAATAATATAAAGCGGATAAGAATCTGATTCATATACCATAAATAAACTTTTCTATCTTTTTTTCTTCTATATTAGGATTCAATGTGTATAAATGGTTTTCTATTTCACCATACGCATTCTTTGGAGTAAGTCCGGCTGCTTTCTCTATTGTCTCCCTGCCAAAATATTCCTCCGTCGTACAAAACACAGTAGATGACCATCCATATTCCTGTCCCTCGAAAGATATTTTTCTCGCCCTGCCGCATACTGTAATGAACATTCCCATTTGCAGCTCGATAATTGCACGGTCAAACTTGGACTTGTCTTCTTTTTTCACATCACCTGTTTTTTTAATGGCATGAAGAGGAATCGCGCCTCTATCGGAGACGATTTTATATATCTTTTTTGCATAGGCGCTTATTTTGCCTTCCTTGTATATTTCCTCAAAGCTTCTTCCCTGCCTTCTCGCCGTATAAAAGTAAGGATACCATTCCTTCGTGAGGTATCCGCTCTTTTTAAAAAACAGCTTTCCATATGCAATGTCATCGAATTCATCCAATACCCGGATTCTCCACTCCCATGGATCGGTATCGGGCTTTTCCGTATGCCATTCAATCTCCTCTCCGAACAGACTGCATAGGGAAAAAATTCCTTCATCATTCTCTCCTCCCATACTCATTCCCGCAATTCGAAGGGCATCAACAAAATCTTCATAGCGGTGTATAGAAGGTATTTTACTTATTTTTTCCATGGATCAGACTCCTTATTAAAATCAAAAACTCAACCAATAGAAAAAGAGTTCCTCATTTGGCAGAATTAAGTTACCACACTAAAACTCAACCAGAGGGAACCCCTTATATTTTAAATGCATTTCATCTTGAAACCAACAGCATATCCTTTTCTAAACATTACCTATTTATTTTTTACTACTTGCAATCTTGCGTTAGCGCGGACTAGCTTGATTTTAGCTAGTTGCAAACTATGATCGTCTTCTTTGCTGGATGAAATAATACTTTCTGCTCTGGATTTCGCTTTGTTTGCACGATCATAATCGATGTTCTCAGCCCATTCAAATGTTGTAGCAGCCAGAAGGACCAAATCCTTAGAAACACTCAAAAATCCGCCTATGCTTGCAGCTCGGCGAGGTTTATCTAAACTTTCTACATAAACTCGGCATTCACCTGCTCCGATTGCTGTTACAAATGGGATATGGCCTGCACGTATTGATATATCTCCGTCTATAGTACGCAGAGAAACCTGCTTGGCATTGCCATCAAAAAACATTCCATCCAAAGATACGATTTGAAGATGAATACTGTTCATGGCTTATTCCTTTCTTGCTTTTTCAATCGCTTCTTCGATCGAACCTACAAATAAGAAAGCTGATTCGGGTAGGTTATCATGTTTACCTTCAATAATTTCTTTAAAACCACGAATCGTTTCTTTTAGCGGTACATATTTTCCTTGCATACCTGTAAACTGTTCAGCAACAGAAAAAGGCTGACTTAAGAAACGCTGTATCTTTCTCGCTCTGGAAACGATTAGCTTATCTGCTTCACTCAGCTCATCCATACCCATGATTGCTATGATATCCTGTAATTCCTTATATCTTTGCAGAATACTTTGAACTTTACGTGCTGTTTCATAGTGTTCTTTTCCAACAACATCGGGACTAAGAATACGGCTTGTGGAATCAAGAGGATCAACTGCCGGATATATCCCCAATGAAGAAATATTTCTGCTTAATACTGTTGTTGCATCGAGATGAGCAAAAGTTGTAGCCGGGGCCGGATCCGTAAGATCATCTGCCGGAACATATACCGCCTGTACAGATGTAATCGATCCACGTTTCGTGGAGGTAATCCTCTCCTGCAATGCCCCCATTTCCGTTGCAAGTGTAGGCTGGTATCCTACTGCAGACGGCATACGTCCCAGCAGCGCAGATACCTCGCTGCCTGCTTGTGTGAACCGGAAAATATTGTCAATAAACAGCAGTACATCCTGACCTTCGTGATCACGAAAATATTCCGCCATGGTAAGTCCTGATAACGCAACACGCATACGTGCACCCGGCGGCTCATTCATCTGGCCATAGACTAGTGCTGTCTTATTCAAAACACCGGATTCCTTCATTTCATTGTATAAATCATTGCCTTCACGTGTTCTCTCACCTACTCCTGCAAATACAGAAAGTCCGCCGTGTTCCTTCGCAATGTTGTTAATAAGTTCCATAATTAAAACGGTCTTACCAACACCTGCTCCGCCGAATAGTCCTATTTTTCCACCCTTAGCGTATGGACATATAAGGTCAACCACTTTAATTCCTGTTTCAAAAATCTCTGTAGTTGATTCCTGTTCCTCATAAGCAGGCGCCGGTCTGTGAATAGGCCAACGTTCTTCACTTTCCGGATTTGATTCGTTATCTACCGCCTCTCCAAGCAAATTAAATATCCTGCCTAATGTTTCTTTGCCTACGGGCACACTGATAGGCTCCCCTGTATCAATTGCTTCAATTCCTCTCGGCAATCCATCCGTACTGCTCATAGCGATACATCTTACCACATTATCCCCTATATGCTGTGCCACTTCTAAAACAATCTTTTTCTCATTGTATTTAATTTCAATGGCATTCAAAAGATCGGGAAGGTAGCCGTCATCAAATTTTATATCTAATACAGGACCGATAACCTGTGTAACGATACCTATGTTCTTATCCATATTTTACATTCCTTTCCATTAACCGCAATTACAATCCACTTCCTGCAACAATTTCTGTCAATTCCTGAGTAATTGAGCTTTGACGGGCTCTGTTATATTTACGGCTTAAATCTTCAAGCATATCCTCAGCATTCTTTGTAGCCGATTCCATTGCTGTACGGCGTGCCCCGAATTCACTTGCCATACTTTCACACACAGCTCCCCACAACATACCAGCAACATAACTGGGAACAATTGCATTAAAAACTGCGTTACTGCTCGGTTCAAACAGAATAAATTCCTTTTTTGAGGGTATCTCATCTCTACAGATGTCATTATCAAGAGGAAGCAGTTTCATGATTGCCGGTTCTTGGCTCAGAGTAGAATAAAAGTTCGTATATACAACATAAAGTTCATCAAATTCTTGTCTTAAATAGCATTCCGTAAGTAAATTGCCGATTTCATGGCAACTTCCAACATTAATATTTTCTATACGTGAGAATTCTTCCGTCACTATATCATGGCCCAGGAAATTGTAGTATTCTGTAGTACGTTTTCCTATGGGAAGGATATTTACTGTTTTATTTCCAATCTGCTCTTGAGCAAAACGAAATACATTACTATTATATCCGCCGGCAAGCCCCCTGTCTCCGGCAATAACAACAAAGCAGCTTTTCTTAACCGTCCGTGTAGTTAAATACTCAGAATTAGTATCCAAATTCCTAACGATAATATCACACATCGCAGAATAGGCCGCGGAATGAAAAATACGACTTTTCTCTATGCGTTCTTTCGCCTTTGTCAATTTTGAGGTGGCGACTAATTCCATAGCTTTTGTTATCTGCTTTGTACTTTTTATACTTTTAATCCTTAGATTTAAATCTTTCTTTGAAGACTCAGCCATTGCGCCAGCCTCCCTTCATTCTAGATTAGTGGGCTTTTATAAACTTCTCTGTGAACTTTTCTAATGCCTCTTCAAGTCTTACTTTATTTGCACCATCCAGACCTTCTCCGCCTCGAATCGCAGTAAGCAAATCATCATAATAAGAAGTCAGTTCAAAAAATAGTTCCTTTTCATATTCTTTTATATCGCTGATTTTTACATCATTTAAATAATTGTTAATTACTGCATAGATAATGGCTACCTGTAATTCAACCAGTATCGGCGAGTTCCTATCTTGCTTCAATACTTCAACAATTCTTTCACCTTGCGCAAGACGTGCTTTCGTATCTTTATCAAGGTCAGATCCAAACTGCGCAAAACTCTGAAGTTCTCTATATTGAGAATATAAAAGCTTAAGCGTTCCCGATACCTGCTTCATTGCTTTAATCTGAGCGGAACCACCTACACGGCTTACAGATATTCCCGGATTTACAGCCGGCATAATTCCCGCATTGAAAAGCTCACTTTCAAGGAAAATCTGTCCATCCGTAATTGATATAACATTAGTCGGAATGTAGGCAGAGACATCACCTTCCTGTGTTTCAATGATAGGTAAAGCAGTAAGTGAACCGCCGCCGCAGTCAGGCGTAAGACATGCCGCACGTTCTAGAAGTCTGCTGTGCAAATAGAAAACATCACCAGGATAAGCCTCTCTTCCCGGCGGACGCCTAATCAATAATGACAATGTTCTATAAGCCACCGCATGCTTTGACAAATCATCATATATAATTAATACATCCATTCCTTTTGACATAAAATACTCGCCCATAGTGCACCCTGAATATGGCGCGATATATTGTAAGGGAGCAAAATCACTGGCTGTTGAACTGACTATAATCGTATATTCCATTGCTCCTGCGCGTGTTAATGTTTCTTGTATTTGCGAAACTGTAGAATTCTTTTGGCCGATTGCAACATAAATACAAATGACATTCTTGCCCTTTTGATTAATAATGGTATCAATTGCTATAACAGTTTTACCTGTTTGCCTGTCACCAATAATCAACTCACGCTGACCTCTGCCTATAGGTATCATACTATCAATGGCTTTAATTCCAGTTTGAAGTGGCACATTAACTGATTTTCTATCAATAATTCCTGGCGCCTGGGCTTCAATTGGCCTCGTCTCAGTCGCCTGTATCGGCCCTTTAGCATCAAGAGGCTGTCCAAGAGCATTAACAACACGGCCTATTAAAGCTTCACCAACAGGCACAGATACGACCGTTCCCGTGCGTTTTACTATGGATCCCTCTTTTATTCCTGAGTCGTTTCCCAAAAGAACGATTGAAACAAAATTTTCTTCAAGATTGAGCGCCATCCCATAAAGCCCATTTGAAAATTCAATCAGCTCATTAGATACGCAATTGTCCAAGCCATACGCCTTCGCGATACCATCACCTACGGTTATTATAGTTCCCGTTTCATACTGTTCCGTTTTATTTTCATAATTTTTTATTTGGGCCTTTATCAGACTGCTAATTTCTTCGATATTCATTAATCAGACCTCCGCTTGTAAATAGTCTGTATTCTTTATTTCATACTGCAATTTCTTAAATCTATTTCTTACGCTTGCATCAATCATATGTCCACGATATTCCAAAAGAATACCACCAAAACAAGTTTCGTCAACTTTATTTTGTAAAACGATAGCTTGATTCATTAATTTTTCCAATTTACTTATAATATGCTGCTTTTGGTTTTCATTTAATTCCACTGCACTAATTACCGTAACAGGTAAAATATTTTTTTCTTGATAAAATTTATTTTCATACTCCTTAAATACAAGTGGAATTAACGAAACATCTCTACTTCCCGTAAATATTTTTAATAAGTAAAGAAGATACGGTTGTATTCTATCAACAAATACATCCTCTATTACTTGAATGCGCTCAGAAGTAGAAATCCTTGGATTGGACAAAAGTTTCATAAAATCATGGTTACTTTCAAATATCAATGCAATTTCTGCGAATTCTTTTTCTATTTCTTCTTCAAGTCCTTCTTCCGCTGCCAGGTCATATAATGCGTATCCGTATTCCTTCGATTTATTCATACGCGTTCACCCAATTCTTCAATTGCAGAATCGATCAGATTTTCATGAATATCCGCATTTATTTCTTTTTCTACCACTTGTTGCGCCAAATCAATAACCATTTCGATAACATTGTCTTTCATTTCGCTTACGGCTTTTTTCTTCGTGAGAGCGATATCAGATTCTGCTTTTCGTTTACGATTCTCTGCTTCGACAGTTGCTTCTTTTATAATTTCTTCACCGCGATAATTGGCTCGTTCTGTTGCAGATTTAATCATTAAGTCAGTTTCAGCTTTTGCCTTCTTCATCTTCTCTTCATACAAATCCTTGTTCTCTTTTGCCTCTGTACGCAAATTTTCTGCTTCGGAGTAAATATTATCTACTTCATCAGCTCTTTTCTTTAAGATGTCATTTACAGGTTTGAACAAGAATTTTTTGACAATCAGAAAAAGAATCAATAAATTTCCCATAGCCATGATGGTCTGCCAAGTATTTATAGATAAAAATTCTAATGTTTCAGGCATTCTCTATTCCTCTTTTCTCAAAACAAGTTATTACAGCTTGCCAATAAACATACCTGGTGCAACGAAAATAAGTAACATGCTTACAATCAATCCATACAGACCTGTTGTCTCTGCAACAGCGCAACCCATTAACATAGTAGTTGTAACATCACCCTTGCATTCCGGCTGACGTCCGATGGCTTCGCAAGCCTTTCCTACCGCGTAGCCCTCACCGATACCAGGACCAACACCTGCTATCATTGATATTCCGGCGCCAATAGCGCATCCCATTAATACTAAAGCTCTTTCCATGAATGATTACCTCCATTGATATAATATTATTTTATTATTCTTTACTTGCTGCAGTCGATACATAGATAATCGTTAATATGCAGAATATAAAAGCCTGTAAAACACTGCTAAATAAATCAAAGTAAATTGATAATATAGCAGGAAGTCCCAGTTGCAATAATGGAATACCAGCTAACGCCCCGGGCAGCCATTGGAATACTATGCCACTAAGCCATGCGAGCGCTGCATACAACAGCGTTGATATTACAACCCCGGCTGAAGCATTGCCAAACAAACGGAATGCCATGGATATTGGTGTTGAAAACTCTCCTATAATATTAAAAGGGGTCAAAATCGCAAAAGGCTCTGTGAGTCCTTTTAAATATCCTTTCACACCATTTGTCTTGATTTTATAATACATAATCAGGAAGAAAACAATCAGGGCCCAGCCGACAGTCGTATTAAGATCGGAGGTCGGCGGATAGAGCCCCAGAAGACTGCTTAAACTGCAAAACGCCGCAAGCGAAAATAATGCTGCTATAAAAGGGGCAAAAGCCTTAAATCTCTCACCCATATTATCTTGCACGAATTTATTTGCGATATTGACCAGATACTCTGCTACTACTTGTTTTTTTCCTGCCGGCTTAATTTGCAGATTACTTGTGAGCCATCTGCACAACAAGGCAATTACGATCATCACCAGCCACATGTTTACTTGTGTTTCCGTAATTACTATTCCTAAAGGCAGCCTGAGCAGTATTTTTGCTCCAGTTATTTCTACAGTCATGAAATATCACCTTCCTTTAAATGCTGTTCTTTTCTAAAAAATCCAAAGAATAGTATTATTAACCTTGGATAAACTACAGCAAGCAAAATCGGCAACCAGTGAAAAATTTGAAAATTCACCGCAATGTACATACCCGCACCAAGTAATAATACAAGCCCTAATTGACGCATGGAATACGAAAATTGCATTTTCTTTTTTGCCATATTTTCATCTTCCAGCTTTGTCACGCTTTGAACCGTTATTCCCATTAAGAAGAAGTTAAGAAGGGCTATGGCACCTCCATATATTGAACCTAAAAGTACTGCCAAACTATACGCTTTAAAAATCAAGAAAACAATTTGAGTAATGGCACTGCATACTAATATACCTAACCCCATATTTATTGTTTCCTTTTTCACAACCTTGTCAACTTTCATGTGGTAATTTCCTTTTATAGTACACAACAATTAGCTTATTAATCGTTTCCTTACAGTCTTCCAGCAAAATTTTGTCACTTCGAACTCTTTACATCCTTTCGACATATAACTAAAGCTTTTAGATATACTTGTCCTGTTAATCTGAGAAAAAACAATACCAATTACGTCATGAAGTAACGGAATCAGCAGTATGTTAATACACTACTGCACTGATAAAGAATATTCTAGATATTTTTTGACAGCCGAACCATTAAAACAACCTTTATAAATTTGATTAATTTTTATATAAAAAGTGGGAAGTTCGTAAATAACGAGCTTCCCACCCTAAAAGCTTAAATTCTTGAAATCGAATGTAGCATCCGTTCAACCGTAAAAGACCTTATTTATTTATAAAACAATAGCATAAATTCCTGCCTTTGGCAAGATATCTTTTTCCAGGTACCTCTTTGATTTGTCCCTGCTTATTTTAAATATACAAATTGTGTTTTGCGAAAAAAAGCGTATAATGTTAGCAAACATCGTAATATTTAAGAAACAGTAAAATTTTTAATGAAAAATTCACATTTATGTATTATACTATTCTTTGACGCTACGGTCAGGAGGAGATTTATGTCGGATTTTACAGTTTTAGTTGTTAATACTTTTTCTGCTTATATAGGGGTTATTCCCTTTCTTATTATACTGCAAATATTTTTTTGGAAGTATAAGCTCCCGAAACGCCATCAGTTCGGGCTATACATTTATTCCCTGGCTATCTGTACCATTTTAATGGCTTCGGATACACCTTCCTTATATCAGATAGATTTCTATCCGACGTTTAATTTCATACCGTTTTACGGCTTCGGAGACAATTTGGAGCATTACATCCAGTGCTTTTTGATATTTTTACCCTTCGGTCTGCTGCTCCCCACCTTGTGGAAGCAGTTTCAGCCTGCGAAAGAAACAATCATCTCCGGTATTTTATTTTCACTGTTAATAGAAATATCGCAGATATATTGCCTCGCTACCACGGCGACTACAGATATTACCGACGTTATCATGAATACCCTTGGAACCTTGGCAGGCTATTTTATCTTCCTTCAGGTGAAGGATATGCGTTTCATGGGCCGGATGTGTCTGGATTCCGAAGATATGTCCCTTAGGAACCTTTCCAGATGGGAGGTCTATATTTACCTTTTTACTCCCTGGATCATCACCTTCCTGTTGACACCTTTTATATCTAACGCGATTTGGGACCTTCTTTGGGATACTGTTATCGGTATACCTTTGTAAGAATATCCTCCGTATACGCTCTCAGTATCTCGCCTACGCTCCATGCTTGTGCATAGCAGCCTCTGGAAATATGGGGCGGGTTCCCATCAAAAATCTCTGCGATGGAACCGATGCACCCATCCCACATATGGTCTTCTGCCGGTTCTAACAGCTTTCTCGCAAACAGCTTGCTTTCTTCGCTGTATCCGTTTACTTTCACATACGCGCTAATAAAACCGCCAAGCGGAAACGCCCACGCAGTCCCCTGATGATATGCTGCGTCTCTGTCGTGCAGCTTCCCGAAGTAAATGCCCTTATATTCCTCATCCTCAGGAGATAACGAACGAAGTCCGCAGCCCGCATAAAGATGGGACCAGACGGTTTCCACCACCTTTTTCTCCTTCTCAGGAGAAAGCATTGTAAATGGAAGGAATACCGCCCATATTTGATTAGGTCTGATTTGTCCGTTGTTTCCGACCGTCCTGTTTCTCTCTTCCTCAACTACATCATATAAACATTGCTTTTCCGCGTTCCAGAATTTTTGATTGAAAGATTCCTTTACAGCTTTCGCAAGCTCATGGTATCCTCCCGCATCCTCCAGGTAACGCTTCGCCAAGAACTCCATTACCTTTAGCGCATTATACCAGAGCGCGTTGATTTCTACAGGCTTGCCGTGTCTGGGCGTGACCACCCAGTCATCCACGCGGACATCCATCCATGTCACTTGGTCCAGATCACCTCCTGCATGAATCAGGCTGTCCTTATCCATATAAATATGAAACAGCGTTCCCTTCTTATAATAAGTTATAATTTCCTTCAGTTTCGGATAGATTTCCTCTTTCACAAAGAGAAAATCCTCCTCCCCGCCCGTATATTTCAAGTACATATATACTGAATAAAAATACAGCAGGGATGCGTCCACCGTATTGTAAAAAGGCGGCATCCCTTCGTCGGGAAACATATTCGGCACCAGCCCGTCCTTTACATACTTTGCGAAAGTACGCAGAATTCCTCTGGCATCTTCATATCTCTTCGTCGCAAGTGTCAGCCCCTGAAGCGCTATCATCGTATCCCTGCCCCAATCGGTAAACCAAGGCAGACCTGCCAGAACAGTCTTGCTGCCGGTAGATACTCTGTCTACGATAAAAGCATCCGCCGCTTGAACAAGCGCATCCGCAAACTCATCCTTATAACCGGCCTTTTCTATTAAAGCCTCCATACGCTTCTTACTAGCTTCAATAATGGAATCTGCTGACTTTATTTCCTCTTCCTCATCCTTTTTCTGCAAACAGCAGATAACAGACACCTTCTTTTTCTCATAGGGCTTAAGCGGTATCCATATATCGTAGGGAGTAAAATTATTGTCAATAGCGCTCATTCCCGTATCGATCTCCGTTTGCAGCTCCATATCGGTATCATACGTTTCGTTTCTCTCTGAAATATTTCCTTCCGATACGCTGAACTTAATTTTATAGCCTGCATGACCATCGATGTGCGGGCCTTCCGGAACCAGAGTAATCATATGTCTGTCATGGCTGGCCTCAAAACAAAGCTGCTCAGGAAGCGAAAAGCTACTGTGATCTCTGAAATTGAATAAGGGCGTTAAACAGATTTCCGAATGCCTGCTGCCATTTTCTATTTCATATAAGATAGCCGTTTTGTTTTTCCCGTACTCCATGCTTATTGCCTTCGTGAGAAACACGTCCTGAACCCGGTATGTGTAGGAGGGAACGGCATCGAATACAAAACGCTGCAAATATTTTTGCCCCTCCTCCAAGACGTTTCCCTTTCTCTGTACCGCAGCCAGAGAATAATCCTTATCCTCTATGCGGACAGTTTCATTTATACGGGATAAAATCAGATGCCGCTCTACCGGCGCATGAAGACTGGCTATCAAAAGGCCATGATGTTTACGCGTATTAGCGCCTATGAGGGTACTTCCCGCATACCCGCCGATTCCATTAGTAATGGCCCATTCCCTCTCTATGCCCGCTTTAAAACTTTTAAAGCTTCCTTGTCCGTATTTTCTCGTTATCATAGCAGCAACCGCATCCTCCCCGTTTTATCTTTCATTGTTCATCTTTGATCATTTCTTTTTATGGACCGATTCTTTTCACAGATTCATTCGTCTCATTTTTTTCATCATATCTTTTTCCGCTTTCCCGGCACTTCGAAGCTCCGTTATCTTCTGCAGCGCTTTGTGATAAGTGAAATCATCCAGGCGGCTATTATTCAGATATTCCGTCGTCTCCTTCGGGTATTTCCCATAGCAGAGCGATATGGCCCATGCTACCGCCATCTTCACGTAATATCCTTCATGATGAATCTCATCGAATATAGGAAACAAATCATTGATGTAGCTGTCACATATATAATAGTTCAAAAGCATGACCACACCGAAACGTATGGCGAATTCCTCGTCCGAATGCAAATACCTTTGCAGCCATTCCCACATCTGCAAAGGATACCGCACGGTATGTTTAAGTCCTCCGCAAAAGCTGTCGCAGACTGACCAGTTATCTATCTTGGGAATGAACCTTTCCGTATAAGAAAAAATATCGGATATATCTGTTTTCATATATCCGATAATCATTCCCTGCAGCATGATTTCCTCGAACAGTTCCTCTTCCGGGTTCCTGCAAAGGGCAATCCTTAAATATTCTTCGCCCTCATACTTCGCTATCTTCTTTGCCATTTCCCGAAGCCTGGGAAGCCGTACCCCGACAAAATTTCCTGTTCCGGGCAGAAGACGGATTTGAAACTCCCGGTATTTTTCATCTGCCAGATCATATATTTCTTTTCTTATTTCTTCTACTCTTACATTCATCTCCACATTAAGTATTCTCCGTCAGCAGTCTATGATTTCGTTGATATAGCTTGCCGCCTTCACGGTCCCCACGTTGTTCACATTGGCATAATCGCTGAAGCAGCAGTCGGGAAGGGCAACATCCATCATATCGACAAACTCTGCCCCGTACTTTTTACAAAGTTCCCTCACAAAGGCCGACAGCTCTTCATAGTAAGACCTCTGCATATGCTCCTTGTACCATTTAGTATAAGGAGGAAGGAAGAAAATCGCTTGGATTCCCTTTCCCTTGCAAAATCGGGCATAACCCTCTAACAGTACCTTGTTCTCCAATAAAATATCCGTAAAAGGCCTGTTGTAGAGCTCACTGATCTCTCTCTGATTCAGTCCCAGAGTCTCCTTGGAGCACGTACTTTCATCAAAGACATCCATAACGTCTTCCGTCTCGTTTTTTATACTTTTCTCAAAAACCTCATACCACTTGTCCATATCCGCTTCATCAAAATAATGCCTTATCTTTTTATCTTCGGATTCGTATAGATCTGCAAAAATCTCGGCATCCTCGCAGTTGTGCATTGTCTTCACAATGGGATAATAGGCGAGACAGCGTCTCCATTCCACCTTGGACTTGGAGGCATCGTATCGCAAGGAATACGGAGCTAATCCTATAATCGCATATTTTATGCCGGGCATGGCTTCATGAGCGTGGCAGAACATTCTGAAATCATAGAAAATATCCTGACCGGTATTCGCCAGAGAAATCGCTTTCATATGCAGTAATCTGCTCCGAACGGCACTCTTTACGTTGGTCCCTCCAGTTACGATACATTTCACCTTAGGGTCGCATTTTCTCTTATACTTCATATAGACTTCGTAAAATGAAGGAAATACTACGTACTTATATTTAAGGTAATCCCATATCTTCAGAATCTTTTCCTTATCTTCTATAGCCGGGAGGTCATAAATCTTTAAAGGTTCGTCGCATAATATGTACAAATCATATTCATCGATATAAGCCGGGTTCAACGAGCGCCAATCAAAAACACAAAAGTTATTCCTGCGCATCTTATCCTTTACTTCTCCGGTCAGCCAGTTATCTCCGTAAACAACACATTTGGGGCCTTTGAGACTATGGTTAATGCTCAATATTTCTTTCAATAGCTTATGGTAGCCGCCGATACATTCTTCGTTGACCGCCTCTCTTCCCAGTTCATAGTCAAAGGCTTCTATCACCGCTATGAGCTGTTTCTTCTTATTATCAGACAGATAAACGAGGCCTTTGGCATAATCTTCTATTTTCTTCAGTTCCTTCTTCCGAAGGTCCTTCCCTAAATTAATATTCAAAATCATATTAAATGCTGAGTCCAACGATATAAATTTACTTTCCATACCAATGCCTTCCATTTCTTTTTTCCTGCTGAATGCTTTTTACTCACTTGTAATATAGTCTAACATAGTCCTTATCGGCTTTCAACGTTAAACGGCATCGTTTGTCTTGTAAACGACGGGAATTAGAATCTAATTTTACTCCAAAAATATTTAAAAATGTATGGTACAATCATTGACAAACGAGTATATAATATTGTATTATCTTATGTGTTGCAATAAAAAAACCTTATCGAAGCGTGGCTCAGCTTGGTAGAGCGCTGCGTTCGGGACGCAGAGGTCGCAGGTTCGAATCCTGTCGCTTCGACTATTATTAATGCTCTTATAGGATTTCATCCTATAAGGGCATTTTCTTTTTCTGCAATCAAAGAAAGTGGGAAGAATTTTTGAACCTTTCAGCGGAGATAACGATCGATTATTTATAAAACACATCGGTAAACTGGAATTGGTAATTTAAAAGTTACTCCTGATCAGGTAACCGGATGGCAGTCAACAGCAGATTGGCAATTTCTTCAGGCGATTTCTGCATTCCGTCGCCTGCCCACTGCCAAAGAATGTTTGTAAGTCCACCTACACTATAAGAAAGAGCATATTTCATTGCCTCCGGCTGCTTAGCCAAAGGATAATTGCCTTTCCGCATCAGATACACTTCATGAAAAAGATGGTTGTACTCTTGCAGCAACAGCGATATCAGATCGTTGCGATAAAGCAAAAGAGCCAGGTCCTTATGTTCATACCAAAGCTCCAGATACCAACGAATCGTATGAAAATAACTGTGATCTTTATCAGCGGAAAACTGCAGCGCTCCTGTACGCCAAATTGTCTCCAGATGGAAACAAATCACTTCTTCTTTGGAAGAAAAAAAACGATAAAAAGTTCTACGGGACAAATCTGCTTTTTCCGCAATCTCTGAAATACTGATTTCGTGAAACGGTTTATCTTTCATCAACTCCAAAAGAGCATTTGTCAACCATTCTCTGGAACGTAAAGCAATTGGATTTTGTGTATCTTTCATGTTCTCTCCTTCAAATGTCGCAAAAATGACCGGATGTGGCACTTGCCTCTGAAATCTTGAATTATTGTCATAGACTCATTATAATAAAAACATCGAACTGTTACAAGTGTGACACTTAAATTTTTTTAAAATTGTGAGGTAACAATATGAAAAATATCATCTACTATTTTACAGGGACAGGAAACAGCCTTCGTGCCGCACAAGTCATTGCCAAGCAACTAGGTGATACAGAAATCATCTCCATGCGATGCGATCCAAAGGATGTTCCGTCAGAGGATGCTGAAAGAATTGGTTTTATTTTCCCGGTGCATCACTGGACGATGCCGGAATATGCGATCTATTTTGTAGAGCAGGTAAAGCTGAACCCGAAGGCATACATTTTTGCAGTCTCCACACCTGGGATGATCAACGGAGGTTGTCAGGATAAACTGGCCAAATTGCTGCAAGAAAAGCACTGTACACTTTCCTATGGCGAAAAAGTGTACAGTGTTGCCAATTATGTAGCTATATACCCACCGTTTCCAAACCCTGAAAAGCGCGTTCCCAAAACAGAAGAACAGCTTGCTTCTATTGCAAGGGAGATTGCGGAAAAGAAGTTGCGGAATCCTCCTCACGCCAATGCGATAACACGATGGCTTGCACCACGGAAAATGCAGAAGTTTATTGAGCATTGTCCCTCAAACGATAAATATTTTTCCGTTTGGGATGACTGTATTTCCTGTGGTCTTTGCGCCAAGGTCTGCCCCAGTCATAATATCAGTTTTAAAAATAGCAAGCCAACGTTTCTCCATCAATGCAGCCAGTGTATGGCCTGTGTTTCTTTCTGTCCAAAACAGGCAATCAATTTCCCAAAGTATACACGGAAACGGAAAAAATATCACAATCCACATATCACAGCGGCAGATATCGTTTCAGACAAAAAGCTGTATCCTCCAAACCACTGATTACCCCAGGCTATTGCAGACGATTATTCGGAGTACCCAGGCACTCGTGACACGCGCGGTCTCTTTGCATGGTACCGACCTTGATGCCGCGCATCAGCCGCTCTGCGGCATCGGCTACCAGCTCTCCCGCCTTTTCCCCCATAGCTTCTTCCAACGGCATCGGCCTGCATACCGCCGCTTCCATGCAGCTGATGCCGATCTTATATACCTCTTGTGATCCTTCCGAGAGAGAACCGGCAATTGCCGCTATGGGAACGCCGTATTTCCCCGCCCTCCCAGCAATACCGGAAATCACCTTTCCATATGAGGATTGAAAATCAATACGACCCTCGCCGGTAATGATCAGGTCTGCCCATTCCGCCTTTTGGGCGAAGTCCGACATATCCAGTACCGCATCGATCCCTGAACGGATGACTGCACCTGTAAATGCCGCGAGACCGCCGCCAAGACCTCCTGCGGCACCGGCACCTTTCATATTCCTTATGTCTATAGTCAGTGTCTCTTCTATAACCTTTGCCAAATGGGAAAGCCCCTCATCCAGAAGCACGACTTGTTCAGGACTCGCACCCTTCTGCGGTCCGTAAACAGCCGATGCTCCCGAAGGTCCGCAAAGGGGATTGGTCACATCGCTCATCACAATGATCTCCGTCCGTCTAAGACGTTCATCCATGCGGCTTACATCAATCTTCGCTATTCTGCTAAGCTGCCCGCCGCCAAAGCCGACTTCTTCTCCTCTGTCATCCTTAAAAGAAGCACCGAGAGCCTGTGCCATACCGATTCCGCCGTCATTGGTCGCCGAACCGCCGACTCCGATATAAATTTTCATGCAGCCGTTATCCATCGCTGCCTTTAGAAGCTGGCCGGTCCCATAAGTAGTAGCTTTCATTATATCGCGTTCCCGTTCGGGAACGAGGGGCAACCCCGAAGCTGCCGCCATTTCGATTATGGCGGAGCCGTCCTCCAATATGCCGAAAAAGGAATCGAGCATCTTACCGTCAGGCCCCATTACAGGCGTATTTACCATTTTCCCTCCGCTGCCGGATATGACGGCTTCTACTGTGCCCTCTCCGCCGTCAGCTACGGAAATATACTTTATTTCCGCATCTGAATAAACCCCTAATATTCCCGCTTTTATGTTTTCCGCCACCTGAGCGCTGCTTAAGCTTCCTTTAAATGAGTCCGACGCAATTAAAATTCTCATACTCTCTTCCTTCACAAATACTTTTTACCCCAACATCATTATATATCTATACAACATGTCCCGCAATGTTATGCGGGACAGTTGCTTCACCTTTATTTTCGTATTTCCGTTCCGGTCAGCTTCTCATAATATTTCGCAATTGCACTGTGGTCACATTGTCCGAGACCGTCCATATGAAGATTTTGAAGAATTTCCATCACCTGGGCCGTGAAAGGAAGCGGCGCGCCTACTCCATGTCCGGTTTCCAAAGCATTGTTCAAATCTTTTATGTGAAGGTCGATCTTAAATCCCGGATTAAAATTACCATCCGTTATCATGGGCACCTTGGCATTCATAACAGTAGAACCGGCAAGTCCGCCCTTGATCGCATCGAAAACCTTTATGGGATCTACACCCGCTCTTGTACTCAGCATGAGTGCTTCGGATACCGCCGCAATATTAAGTGCTACGATGATCTGATTTGCCAGCTTTGTCGTGTTGCCCGCACCGATATCGCCGCAGTGGACCGCACTTGCGCCCATAGCCATCAGAATGTCATAGACCTGGTCGAAGACTTCTTTCTCGCCGCCTGCCATTATGGACAACGTCCCGTCGACAGCTTTCGGCTCGCCGCCGGATACGGGCGCATCGATCATTCTAACACCCTTTTCGGCACAGGCTTTACATAATTCCTGTGAAGCCAGCGGTGCAATGGAGCTCATATCCACTAAGACCGTACCCTCTTTCGCACCCGCTAAAACACCGTTTTCGCCTAAAACCACGCTTTTTACATGAGGAGAATTAGGCAGCATCGTGATGATCAGATTACATTGCTCCGCAACGTTTTTCGAGGAATTTGCCGAAGCAGCTCCCGCGCCCACTGCGGCATCTACATTTTCCTGAATTACATCATATACAATAACCTCATGTCCTGCTTTCAGCAGATTATTGACCATCGGCTTTCCCATGATCCCAAGTCCAATAAAACCTATACGCATTTTAATATCCTCCTGTCCTGTTCTTTACATATGATACATCTTTTGTACGGCCTCTTTGATTGCCTCTTTTGTCAGTCCGTGATACTCAAGCACTTCCTTGTAATTATGTGCGCTGCATCCGAAGGTGTCCTGAATTCCTACAAACTCGATGGGTTTGCATTCCTTGCAGAGAACTTCCGCTACCGCGCTTCCCATTCCGCCCCTGACATTGTGTTCTTCCGCAGTGACTACCGCCTTACAGCCTTTTACCAGATCGATGACAGCCTGATCATTCATTGGCTTAATGGTAGAAACATTTACTACCTTCACCGATATTTCGCGCTCCAGTTCTTTTGCGGCTTCCATCGCCAGCCCTACCATATAACCTGTAGCAAATACCACGATATCCGACCCTTCCTTGAGCAATCTGGGCTTTCCTATTTCAAACTTCTCACCTTCTTCGATAACATTCGGGTAATCGTTTCTGTTCAGCCGTATATAAAAAGGTCCATCCGTCTCTACCATCGCTTTTACCGCTTCCACCGTTTCATTGGCATCCGCCGGGCAGAGCACCGTCATATTGGGCACTGCACGAAAAATAGCCATATCCTCCACACACTGGTGGGTAGCGCCGTCTCCGAAATCGGATAGGCCCGAAGAGGAACCGCAGATCTTTACATTCAATTCTCCTATGGCGATGGTCTGGCGTATCTGATCAAACGCCCTTCCTCCCGAGAATACTGCGAAGGAATTGGTGAAAGGTACCTTTCCGCTCTGTGCCAATCCTGCTGCCACGCTGGTCATATTCGCCTCGGCAATTCCCATTTCAAAATATCTCTCCGGGTATTGCGCCTCGAACAGCTTTCCCATGGTAGAACCGCCCAGATCGGCATCCAATACAACGATTCTGTCATCGTTTTTTCCAAGCTCCACCAAGGTGCTTCCATATGCAATTCTTTGATTCGTATAACTCATATCTTCTGCCTCCCGCCTATCTGGATAACTCTTCCAGTGCCTGATGATAAGTTTCTTCCGTCAGCATTCCGTTGTGATAGCTTACCACATTTTCCGCGAAGCTGACGCCTTTTCCCTTGACCGTGTTTGCAACGATAGCTATGGGCATTCCTTTTACGGTGTCCGCCTCATCCAGTGCGGTCAGTATTTCCGCCATGTTATGTCCGTCTATCTCGATGACATGCCATCCGAAGCCCATGAGCTTCGCAATGATATCTCCGGAATCCAGACGGTCCTTTACCTTGCCGTTGGCCTGCAGCCTGTTCCTGTCCACAAGCGCTACCAGATTATCCGCCTTATAAGCAGCGGCCGCCATAGCGGCTTCCCATATCTGCCCTTCCGCCACTTCGCCGTCTCCGACGAGAACATAAGTCTTTCTGTCTATTTTATTCAATTTCTGTCCGAGTGCCATGCCCAAACCTATGGACAGACCCTGTCCCAAAGAGCCCGTACCCGCTTCGATACCCGGCGTCTTCTGCACGTCAGGATGTCCCTGCAGGTAGGAACCTATTGCTTTCGTATGCTTTAAATCCTCTACCGGAAAATATCCCGCTTCCGCCAATGCCGCATATTGCAGTATCGCCACATGACCTTTGCTCAGCAGAAAACGGTCCCGGTCCTCCATCCTGGGATTCTTCGGATCGTGCTTCATTTTATAAAAGTATAATGCGGTTACAAGATCTGCGGCGGAATTGGAGCCGCCGATATGTCCGGCTACTCCCACGCCAATGCTTACCACAACATCCTCCCGCAGCTTGCGGGCCTTTTGTTCCAGCTCTTTTATCAGTTCCTTATCATATGCCATTTTTTCATCCTCCTGCTTTCATTAGCCAACCACGACGACCTTTATCAGATTTCCCGGCGCATGGGCGAGCTGCTCAAAATACCCGGGCGCCTCCTCCAGCGTAATCTCTGCGCTGATCAGCGGCGCTACGTTGATCTTGTCTCCGTTCAAAAGCTCTACCACCGTCTTAAACTCTTCATATCCGTAAAGGAAGGAGCCGTGAATCACCAGCTCTCTCGTCACGATTTCCTGCATGTTGATTTCAATCATCGGCTTGTTGTTGCCGATCCAGATGGCCGTTCCTGCGAACTTAAGTGCAGACATAGCCTGCTGCACGGTAGCTGCCGCACCTACTGCCTCGATGGCAACATCTACTCCCAGACCCTCCGTCTCCTCCAATATCCTTGCCTTAAAATCTTCTTTTCCGGGATTGATCGTAATGTCCGCGCCCATTTCCTTCGCGATCCGGAGACGGCTGTCGCTTAGGTCGGAAACAATTATTTTAGCCGCCTGTTTCATCTTCACGCAGGCCAGCGCCAATAGACCGATGGTACCCGTTCCCACCAAAAGGACCGTCTTGCCTTTCAGCTCCTTCGCATGAGCAACACCCCTGTAAGCCACCGCAAGTGGCTCAGCCAGCGAACCGATGCCATAGGGTATCCCATCGTTAATGGGAAAACAACACTTTTCCGGGACACAAATATATTCTGCAAATGCGCCGTCCACATCCAGTACACCGAATGCCCGCTTGTCAAGGCACAGATGAACGTCCCCCTTCTTGCACATCTCGCATTTTCCGCAGAAGTCCACAGGATAGACCGCCACACGTTCTCCCTGCCTTCGTTCCTTCACATTTTCTCCGGTTTCCACGATTTCTCCGGCAAATTCATGTCCCATGATCATGGGAGGAAGCCGTCTTCCCGTAATACCCAGATAGCCATGCACATCGCTTCCACATATGCCGCAGGCCTTTACGCGGAGCTTTACTTCATTCGCCTTTGGCGTAACCTCCGGCACTTCTTCATAAGTCAGGACATTTGGTTCTTTGTAAACAATCGCTTTCATACTTTCGCCTTCTTCCGATTTTCACATCCTGCCGGATGCATCATTTCCTTCCTTGATTAATAGCCCGAATCTTCTCTAAAGGAAGCTTCGGTTCTCTGTCATAAGTTAAAAGACCATTGATTTCCTGTTCCACATCGCATAGCTGTGTATAAACAAAGCCCTGGACGAGAGGAGAATCGAGCAGACTCTCCACCACCTCCCTGTATTTTTCTTCGAATTCCCCATCGCTGTCCGCACTGGCATATCCCCATCCGCTGTCTGCGTTTTTCTGATATGCAATGCCTCCGAATTCGGAGACAATAACCGGCTGTCCTTCATAATGATGGCCCCTTGCAAACAATGTCCGGTTAGCGGGCATATCCTTTAAGATGCGTTCCATAGAAGCATACCGCCCCTGCAGGACTTCTCCCCTGCATTCGTAATCATGGATGGTCAAAAGATCCGAATGCGTGTGATTCCAGCCGTCGTTGGATATTACCGGTCTGGTGGTATCCAGCGACTTGGTCAGATAATACATACACGATGCATGAGCTTGTTCCTCTTCCCTGCACATGATACTGTCCACACCCCACGATTCGTTTAACGGCACCCAGGCGACAATACACGGATGGTTATAGTCCCTCGTTACCGCCTCTATCCATTCCGGTATTACATACTCCACATATTTTTCGGAATAAATATAGGCATTGGCGAATTCCGCCCATACAAGAAAACCCAGTTTATCCGCCCAGTAATAATAACGTTCCTCCTCGATTTTCTGATGCTTGCGCGCTCCGTTAAACCCCATCTCCTTGCATAGTGTAATATCCTTGATCAACGCCTCATCATCGGGCGCCGTCATAAGGGAATCCCTCCAATAGCCCTGATCCAACAGCATTTTCTGGTAACAGGGCCTGTTGTTCAGAAGAAATCTTCCGTTCTCCACGCTTACCTTCCGCATGGCAAAATAAGAACCGACCTCATCCTTCGGGACAGTTCCTGTCCTCAGCAAGAACTTGACATCAAACAAAACCGGATTGTCCGGGGTCCACTCATAGCATTTGTGCTCCCACTCCTTGTTTATGTTTTGATCCAGCTTAAATTCCCGGACTGTCTTTCCTTTGAAGATACTGACCGTATCACGGACCATTCTTTTTCCGCCATAAGATATCTCTACAGCAAGCTCCGCTTCCGCTCTTTTGTTAAGCAGGATCTCCATTCGGATCATCTTGCGGTCCACATCCGGCGTCATCCGTATTCTTTCGATATATATTTCATTCACCGGTTCCAGCCATACAGTCTGCCAAATACCGGTAGTACGTGTATAAAAAATATTTTCCGAGGTTTCCTTCCAAAATTGCTTTCCTCTCGGCAGCTCCAGATTCTCCGAATCATCCTCTACCCGCAGCGTAATGACATTCTTTCCCTCTTTCAAATACGGGGTGATTTCGAAAGTAAAAGAGACATGGCCTCCTCTGTGAATTCCGGCATAAATACCGTTGACCCACAGCTCAGCCTGATAATCCACCGCCTGAAAATGAAGTAAATATCTCTTATCCGGCACAAGCTCCTTACTGTCGATTTCTCTTTTGTACCAGACGATATCGTGGAAATCCGTAATATGGATTCCCGACCTTTTTGACTGATAGGCGAAAGGGACCTGTATTCTCTTCGAGTAGGAATGGTACAAAAACCATTCCTCTTTTTTCCCTTTATCCTCATCATCGAACTCAAATTCCCATTCACCGTTCAAGTTCATCCATGCTTCCCTGACCATCTGAGGCCTTGGATACTCCGGCTTTGGTATGCCCACATCCATCGGACATTCCCCCTTCCGTTTTATTTCGCTGTGTGAAAACGATACATGTTCCAGGAAGCCTTCGACACGACTGTACGCATATGACCGTCTTCCAGTATATTCTCCGGTTTGTGTACGGGAACTACCTGCTCCGGGCAGTCCGCCGTATTCGCTGCCTTAAAACCATAGCCTTCCAGCGCGACATTGCCGATACACCTGTCTGCTCCGATGCCGCGCAGATCACAGCATACTTCCAAATCTTCCTCCATACTCCGGTTCATGACAAACAATGTCACCGTCTCCTGCTCTCCGTTATAAACTGCCACAGAGTCCAGCATAGGAACATCCGTATACTGCCTGCAGTCGAATTTCGGGCACTCCAGACTTACCCGAAGCGCTTCTCCCCGTCCGTAAACGGAGGTGTAATAAAACGGATAGTAAATGGTCTGCTTCCATGCCTTCCCGCCTGTTTCCGTCATGATCGGAGCGATGACATTCACAAGCTGTGCCAGACATGCCATCTTTACGCGGTCTGAATTCTTAAGCAATGTGATCAGCAGATCCCCGACTAAAAGGGCATCTTCAAAATTATAAATATCCTCCAGCCTGGGCGGTGCCTGAAGCCAGTGCTCGATCTGCTTGTCGCTTTCCTTCGTGTGATACCATACGTTCCATTCATCGAAAGAAAGATTTATCTTTTTTCTGGAACGCTTCTTCGCCTTCACATAATCACAAATGGCTACCACCGACTTGATGAAGTCATCCATCAGAATGCCTCCTGCTAAATAGGACTCGGTATCTTTGTCGAAATTGCCCCAGTAGTTGTGCAATGAGATGTAATCCACCTCATCATAAGCTTCCGTCAGCACCGTAGCCTCCCAATCGGCGAAGGTAGGCATCACCATTTTTGAACTTCCGCAGGCTACCAGTTCGATGTCCGGGTCCACCCAACGCATCATTTTTGCCGTCTCATTCGCCAGACGTCCGTATTCATATGCCGTTTTATGTCCCATCTGCCACGGGCCGTCCATTTCATTTCCCAAACACCATGTTTTTATCTTATATGGATCTTTTCTCCCATGCTCTATTCTTAAATCACTGTAATAGCTTCCTTCCTTGTGGTTGCAATACTCCACCAGGTTTCTGGCCGCATCCGCCCCACGGGTACCCAGGTTGACGGCAAGCATCATCTGAGAATCTGCTTCTTTCAGCCAGTCGTCGAATTCCTGCATTCCCACTTCATTTGTTTCCGTAGTAAACCATGCGAGATCCAGTCTTTTCGGTCGATTCTCCTTCGGACCCACACTATCTTCCCAGTTGAAGCCGGAGACAAAATTACCGCCCGGATAGCGTATGATAGGAACCTTAAGTTCCTTCACGAGCTGTATCACGTCCTTGCGAAATCCTCTTTCGTCTGCTGCCGGATGGCCGGGCTCATAAATACCGTTATAAACCGCTCTTCCCAGATGCTCGATGAAAGAACCGTAAATACGGTCGTCAATATCCGATATTTTATTCATTCTGTCTATACTCATATTTGCTTTTTTCATCATTGTTTTCTCCTATCCTTTTATCCCTGTCATCGCAATTCCCTGAATAATCTGTTTCTGGAAAATTAAGAATACAATAATTGCGGGTACGGATGCTATCACACATGCGGTCATCGGCAGAGTGAACTCGGATAAATTGGCCCCCTGAAACTGTGGAATACCTACCGGTAAGGTCATCATCTTCTCAGAGGTGATGGACAAAAACGGCCAGAGGAAGTTATTCCATGAATTGGTGAAGGTAAAAATTCCTACCGCAGCCATAGAAGACTTGGATACGGGCAGGCAGATGTCCCACCATCTTCTGAATTGATTTGCCCCGTCCAGAACGGCCGCCTCGATCAGATCGTTGGGAATGGCATCGTAGCACCGTTTCATGATCAGCACACCTATAGGTGCTGCAAGGCTCGGACACATAAGTCCGATATAGGTGTTCTGCAGGTTCAGTCCCGCCATTTCCTGATACAGCGGAATAATAATGGATTCGATCGGCACCATCATACCTGCCGTGATCAGAATGAATACAAAGTTCTGCCCCTTGAATTTCAATTTTGATATGGCGTAAGCTGCCAGCGAAGTCAATATCAGAGTGCCTATGGTAACAAGCACCGCTACCAGTGCACTATTCCATATCCAGCGGAGAATCGGGGCTTTCTGCGCCACTATCGCATAGTTTTCGAGGGTAAAAGCTCCCGAAAATACCTTTGACAAAATACTGACTGGTGTTCCGTATGATTTCAACGAAGATACTATCATCCAGACTACCGGGAAAAGCCATATCAGTGCCACGGTATATGCCAGAATATACAGGACGACTCTGCCGGGCGTTAAGTTTTTTTTCGATTTCATTTTGCTTCCCCCTTATTTGTCCTTTTTGCCTAAAACCTTGTTCTGTAACATCGTGATGGCAAATACTACGACGAAGAATGCAAACGACATCGCAGCGGCGCTTCCCATCCTGCGGTTCGTGAAGCCGGTTTCATAAATATAGTGTACGATAGTTCTTGTGTGTGTTCCCGGACCGCCTCCTGCCATCAGGTAGGTCTGTCCGAATAATTTGAAGGATGCGATCGTCTGGAGCATGATGACCAGCGCGATGGTGTCTTTTAACATGGGAATCGTGATCATGAACAAAATCTGCTTCGCACTTGCCCCATCAATTCTGGATGCCTCATAAATATCGGTAGGAATATCCTGCAATCCTGCCAGAAACAGTATCATGTTGAATCCCACGGTCCACCACACCGTAGTGATCAGAACAGCTATCCATACGAGCCATTTCGTGTTCAGCCAGTACATCTCCCCGATTCCCAGCGCTCCGGTGAGCTGTGTCATCAATCCGGTGTAGGGCTGGAAAATGAAAACCCAAAGCCCGGTCACTACCGACATGGAGAGTACATAGGGAGAGAAGAAGCATGCCCTAATAAATGTGGTTCCCTTCAATTTGGAATTAATAAACATCGCGAAAATAAATCCTACCAATACGATGGCCGGCGTGGATATCAAAACGAAAAACAACGTGTTAAACAGCGCCTGCCAGAATCCCTTATCGCCAAACATTTTTATATAGTTCTCTATGCCGATGAAGTTCGTCTTGCCTCCTAAGGTTGCATCATACAAACTCAGATTCATACCTTTCAGTATTGGATAAAGCAAGAACCCCAAAAAGAAAAATAAAAACGGCAGAACAAAACACCATGCGATCAGATTCTCTTTTTTTTCTGAAGTGTTCATACAATGCCTCCTACTTAACAAAACTTAACTTTGCCTTTTTATTAAGCTGCTGCGGTAATTTCTCACCACAGCAGCTTTTCTAAACATTCACCTATTATTTTTACTGTGCTGTGGTTTTACTTATTGTAAGAATCCAATATTTCCTGGAACTGTGTCTGCATGTTGTTCATAGTCGTATCCACGTCCTGTTCCCCTGCAATCATAGTTGCCAGTTCACGATAAGTCATCTCTGTAAGACCTGCAACTCCGCAAACCTGAGGATAGAATTTCGCATAGTTTGCAGATTCCGCATAGTTCTCTCTGAACGGCAGAGATTTGAATTCTTCTGATTCCATTACGGATACTTTGCTTGGAATATGTCCGGACTGTGCCCATTTTCCGGTATTATCGGTAAGCCATTTCATGAATTCCATAGCCGATGTTTTCTGAACATCTGTTGTGTTGGCATTTTTTGGTACTACCAGCGTATGGGAGTCGGCATATACCGATTCCGTAGTTCCCAGCTGAGGGAATGCCATAGAAACGAAATTCAAGCCTTCGGTACCTGTAAAGGTAGGAATCGCCCAGTCGCCGTTAATCGTAGCTACCGCAATATTGCCCGTGAAGAGCTCGGCGCCGTTTTTCTGGTTCTTCGGCCAGATTTCGCTGTCCACCATCTTCATCATGATTTCCAGAGCTTTTCTGTTGGCATCGCTGTCTAAAGTTGCCGTCTTGCCTTCTGCGTCGCATACGTCACCGCCGAACTGTGTCAAAAGCGTATACCACACATACATGGGAAGACCGTTCATAGATGTTCCGGATAACGGCATTTTACCGCTCTCTTCTTTTATCCTATTGAAATACTCGAAGAATGCTTCTTCTCCCGCCGGTACCTTTACTGTTCCGTCGGCCTCTAACAATCCCATTTTCTCGAATTCGTCAGCATTAAAGTGCATAAGCAGCAAATGCGTATCGAGAGGCATACAGTAGAAGGCTCCATCTACCTGAGATGCCTCCTGGAGTCTCTCCGTGAAATCTGCCCAATCAACGCCCGATGCTGCCCCGAGCTCATCAAGCGGCTCAAGGAGATCATCCACTACATATTCTTTGATTCTCGTAATATGATTGATCGCAACCGTAGGAGCCGAGTCGGATGTCATAGCTGCCAAAAGCTTCGTATAATATTCCTCCGATTTAATGATCATGAATTCGACCTCGGTCGTTTCGCTCTGTGCATTGAATTCATCTACAAGGGATGTCATGATGTCGCCGTCGCCGCCGGAAAAGGGTGCCCAGAAGGTAATCTTCGTTTTTTCTGCCGAAGCAGTGTTTTCAGTTTCCGCAGCGGGTTCTGCAGCGGATTCCGCAGAGGGCTTTGTATTTGTTTCAGTCTGTGCCGGCGCTGCGCTGTTTCCCCCACAGGCAGCCAACGATAACACCATACATCCGGCCATAACAGCCGCAGCTGCTTTTTTGAATAGTTTCTTTTTCATTTTGTTTCCTCCTTTTTGCATTTTGTTTTTCTTTGTTTTTTGCGTTCCCATTGATATGGCAAAAGACCTGCCATGAGACAGGTCTTTACCAATTACTTCCCAAGAACTGTCGTGTTTGTGATATTAGAATAACATCACTGAAATATTCTGTAAATTTGACTGTTCTAAGAAAAGTGTCTTAACTTAAACTAAATTACGGACATACTCGCCGGGACTTGTCCCGGTGTATTTCTTGAATACCTTAGTAAAATACTTCACATCCGGGAAGCCGCTCGCTTCTGCAACCTCATATATTTTCAATTTCCCTTCCTGCAAAAGCCGCTTTGCCACGTCAATACGTATCTGTGCCCGATATGTGGTATATTTTATCCCCAGCTCTTTCATAAACAGGGAGCTTAAATATTCCGGAGTCACGTTCATTCTCTGCGCCATCTCTTCCAGAGGAAGTTCATTCCTGTACTCCTTTTCCAGTATTTGCAGCACCTTGTTGATGATAGGGTGGTTGCCGGATTTGAGATTTTTGGTATATTGCTCATACTGGAGCATAACATTCATGATGATCCGGGGGTAGTTTTCGAGGAACAGAATATCCTTGACCCATTCCAGAATATTCAGGCTGCTTATATTTTCATACAGTCCATAGCTCGCCTTACGGATCGCATACAGAATCGCCGCCGTCATACAAATCAGCGCTTCCCTTAAATCCCCATATGCATATGTCTTTTTTCTCAGGTAATCCATAAAAGCAGTTAAATAACTCTCTATTTCCTGAATTTTTCCTTCGTTAATGCAGTTAATGATATCCCGCTCCAAATCGGAGGGATAAGAAAACTTCTGTGTCACTACCTCTTTTATCCTCTTCTCCGTAATGACCGCAGGACTGCTGATCGTCAGATTCCAGTTGCTCATATCCTGCAGCCTCTTTCTGCACTCCTGGATATTTCGTATATCCTGCAGATAACTTCCTGCAAACACCATATATGGATTAATTTTCCCGCGGCATTTTCCGACCACTTCATCCAAAACGGCCAGCGCTTCCGGCTGCAGCTCCTGAATTAAAATATAATTCTCCTTATTACCGTCTTCTCTGCACGTCCAAACCTTCTGTTCCGGCAGCAGCCCGCTTATTTCCTGCAAAGCGGCTTCCAAGTCCGATTGTACGATCCGGTTCTCACCGCGCAGCAACAACAGATAATTTGAATCCATTCCTTCAAACCGGTTCATTAATTCCTGCTCAAACTTGGATTCTACAAATCCGGGCATGAACAGCACACGCTCCAAAATAACTTCCGTATCCATGGCCGAGGTCTGTATCTTCAACGCCTCTTGCTCAATGGCACTTTTCACTTTTTTTAACGATTCCTCCAGCAGCTCCTTCGTAATCGGTTTTAACAGATAATCCATGCTTCCGAGTGTGATTGCTTCTCTGGCATATTGAAATTCCGCATAGCCGCTGAGTATAATATACCGGCTTTGAATTTTCAGCGCATGGAGCCTTTTGATCATCTCCAATCCGCTCATGCCGCCCATTCGGATATCTGTGATAATAATGTCCGGTTCCGTTTTACAGGCGAGATCGATTCCCTTTTCTCCGCTGCGTGCCCTTCCGACCACCTCATAATCTCCCGGAATTTCCATTATCAGACTCGCAATGCCGTTCAAAGTCTTGAGTTCATCCTCCACTATCAGTATTTTCATTTTCTTCCTCCCGTAATTCTTCACTACAACGTTTAGGAATTATCGTTCTGATGGCCGTTCCTCCCCCCGGCTCACTTTCTGCCTTTACCTCATAGTCCATCCCATAATATAAATCCAGTCTGGCAAGCACATTTAATACACCGATAGAATTTCCCGGATTCTTTCTCTCTATGAAGATCAGCCTCCGCTGTTCCTCCGTCATGCCCTGCCCGTTATCGCTTACCGTAAAATAAAGATGCTTCTCATCCTGCTCTCCTATCTGTATTTTTATCAGGCCGCCGCGGTCCACATAAGTAACACCGTGAAGTACTGCGTTTTCAATAAACGGCTGAAAAATCATCTTATGAATAAGGCAGCCTTTCACTGTCTGCTGACATTCTATCACATATTCGAAGCTGTCCATAAACCGTACCTTTTGAAGATACAAATATTGCTCCAGATAGACAAGCTCTTCCTCGATGGATACAATTTTATTGCTCTTCTGAATTTGATACCTGAGCATCTGAGCAAATTTACCCAGCATATTGCTGATTTCCTTCTGATCGTTTTCAATAGCCAGCCAGTTGATAGAATCTAAAGTATTATAAATAAAGTGTGGGTTGATCTGGGCCTCTAAAGCACGCAGTTCCGCCTCTTTCTCCCTCTGTCCGGAATCACGGATAGTCTCCATCTGGTCATTGACCGTTTCCATCATGATATTGAAATGGCTTGCGATCAGGCTGATCTCGTTCTTCTCTCCCTGGCGTATTCCTACCTTGGCATTGAGCTTTCCTCCTTGTACCTTATTCATGGCTACTACAATATCGGAGATATATTTCGACATTTTCTTTGACACATACAATACGAGGAAAAGTACAATGACCGCTAAAGCAACGGAGAATAGCAGGACTATGCGCTGTATTTCATACAAGCGATGGTAAATGTAATCCTCATCCAGCACACTGATCATCTCCCATCCGGTGGATGAAACGGTCTCTCTCAATATCATATTGTGAGTATCCGGTTCGTTTAAGCCCTTTTCTTGGAAATAATCCTGAATACTTTTTCCCAGCATTTTTTTATTGTAATGAGAAATAATCTTTCCCTCTTCATCAACAATCATAATATAATTGGCATTTTTGTTATCATTTAGCTGGGCGTTCTCACAAATATCCGCCAGAACGCTTTCTTCAATGCTGACAATTCCAATCCCTACCTGTCGATTCGCATACCATTCCACAACCTGCTTGCCATAGGAAAAAACATAATATTCCCTCGTACCCTTCCTGTCCAAATAGGCGGTTGAAACCCATTTTCCCTTGAGTCCCTGACTGTCCTCGAATATCCCGCTGTCAAAATAATCCTGATGCAGCATGGATATCTTCGGATTTAAAAGCTCGAGTTCCTGTCTGTCATAACCGTATTGAAGGCCGGATTCTATGCGAATTGTCATGTTCCGTACTTCCGAACGATAGGTCATGAAATCCTTCATATAATTGTCCAGATTTGATTTCACCTTCCACTCGTTCTCGGAATCCATATTATTCAGCGCGTTTACCGCAAGCACGAAATCCGTATTCCTGAAAAGCTCATCTATAGCATTTTTATATCCGCTCAGTGAAGCTTCCAGGTTCAGCATCGTCTGTTTCAACGCATTTTGATAAGATTCCTCAATCCTCTCCTTCATGAACTGCTTCATATAGGAACCGCTGATTCCCTGTACGATTATAAGCTGAAAGAGAAACACGCCGAGAAAGACGAGAGTAAGCTGTCTGGCAAAGGTCAGATTTTTCCACACCCTTAATAATTTTTTCATAAGATATCCCCATTATCCCTCCGCCACAGAACCGTCCTCATGATGCCATAGCGGATTCTTCCAATATTTGTATATACGAACCATATTCTTATTTACGAATAGTCTTATTTAATCTCAATTTAACATGTGTTTTTAATTGAAGCAAGTACAAAACAAAGCTCCATTTTTGTATAATTTTAACGAAAAAAGCTAAGTTTACAGGTCATCAAGGTTGATTTCCAAACTTAGCTTCTTGGTTTTTATCCGTTTTTTCTAAATGAGTATGCTTATTTTTTCATTATTTGTCAGGAAGCCTGTGCCTCATGCAGCCTTGCGTAGATCCCGTTTTTCGCCATAAGCTGATCATGGGTTCCAATCTCTGCCATGCCGGTATCGCTCAGCACTACAATCTGGTCGGCATGACGGATGGTAGAAAGTCGGTGGGCGATTACCAGCGTGGTGCGTTCCTTAGATATCTCGTCAAGCGCAAGCTGAATCTCCTGCTCGGTTTTGGTGTCCAGTGCAGAAGTGGCTTCGTCCAGAATTAAAATCGGTGAGTTCCGAAGAATCGCCCGGGCAATGGAGATGCGCTGCTTCTGCCCACCGGATAAGCGGATGCCCCGCTCACCAATTATGGTGTCGTAGCCGTTCTCCATCTTTTCAATAAAATCATGCGCTTTGGAGGCTTTTGCCGCGGCAACGACATCGTCCCGGGAGGCATCTTTCCAGCCGTAGACGATATTTTCATACACTGTGCCGTTAAAGAGAAAGGTATCCTGCAATACCATAGAGATATTGTCCCGCAGGCTTGTGAGGGTTACCTCACGGATATCTACCCCATCGATACGCACAGTCCCCAGCTGTGGATCGTAGAAGCGGTTGATAAGGTTTGCAATGGTGGATTTCCCTACGCCGGTTGTACCAATCAGGGCCACGGTCTGGCCGGGCTTGATAGTCAAATTCACATTCTCCAGCACGGGATTTTCTTCATTGTAGGCAAAGAAAAGATTTTCCAGCCGAATTTCTCCCTTTACACGAGGCAGAATCGCTGCACTCTTTTTTTCTTTTACGTCCGGGGTATCATCAATAACGTCAAAAATACGGCGGCACCCGGCAGAAGATTCTCCAGCACGCTCCACAAGTCCGGATATGCTCTTGACCGGCCCATAGAACATGGAAAGGTACATCACAAACCCAACGATATCCGCTATAGCGATCTGCCCCGTGCCCATCAGATGCCCTCCATACACAACCACAATCACAGTCCCCAGCGCCGTTACAAAGGCAAGCAGGGGATATGTCGTTTCGAAGAAAAAACTCGCTTTTAAATAAGCCTTGCTATGGCGCAGGGAAAGGCTGGCCACCTTTTTTTCCTCATGTGCCTGTTGATTAAAAATCTGGATTTCCTTGATGCCGGACAGATTATCCTGCACCGTTCCCGCAAGCTCGCCGCGAACCTTTGCATTTTCCTTCCATGTAGGCGAAACATTACGGCTCTGCCAGATAGTGATGCCAATGAGGAATGGTATCGTGACAAGGCTCATAAGGGCCAGCCGCCAGTTAATGGTGATCAGTATCACACCGACACCGGCAAAGGTGAGGATATTAAAGATGAAATCCGGAATCACATGGGCGAGAAGGATTTCGGCCTCCATGGCATCGCTGACCACCCGGCCGGTCAAGTCTCCTGTGCGGCTTTTGTGGAAATATTTAAGGCTCATGCACTGAAGCTTGGAATAAAGCCGCTTTCTCAGGTCGGCAACATAATGCAGCGCGCCGTAATGGTTCAGATATCCGGAAACGGAATTTCCTGCCGCCTGCAAAAAAGTAGTAAACAGCAGCAGCAGACCGATACGAAGTGCTTCGGACGCAAAATTGACGGAATCATCCGTAGCAAGAGCTGTCAGCTCGCGCAGCGCCCAGGGAGTATAAAACCCGGCCACGGTGGAAATAACCAGCGCAAAAAAAGCAACGATAAAATGACCCCAGTACTTCTTCGCTTCTTTGAAAATCCGAAAGGTCGTTTTCATACTGCGACTGCCTCCTTTGTTACGGGCAGCACCTGGGTGCGCAGCAAGTCGTAAGTGAGACAGACAGGGCGTCCGGTGCGCGGCTCGTGGACGATCTGAGCATCGATGGAGAAGGCATCGCTTAGCACCTCTGCTGTCATGACTTCACCCGGATTTCCGTGCTTGATGATACTTCCGCCACGGATAGCGATCATGTAGTCGGAAAACCGCGCGGCGAGGTTTAAATCATGAAGCACCATGGCAATGGTGCAGTTCTGACGGCGATTGAGGTCGTAAAGAAGCTCCAGCACCTCCAGCTGATGTGCCAGATCCAGATACGTGGTCGGCTCATCCAGCAGGATTAAGTCCGTCTGCTGCGCCAGCGCCATAGCAATCCACACGCGTTGCCGCTGTCCGCCGGAGAGGGTGTCCACTTCCCGGTGTTCGAGCTCTGTCAGCTTCGTGACAGAAAGTGCCCACTGGACGATTTTTTTGTCCTCCGGTGTCAGCTTGCCGAATCCACGCTGATGAGGAAAACGCCCGTAAGCTACCAGCTCGCTGACAGTCAGCCCGCTGGGGGCCGTAGGCGTCTGGGGCAGGATTGCCATTTTTTTCGCTATATCCTTGGTGGAAAGCTGGCGGATATCCTCGCCGCTTAAGTATACCATCCCGCTTTTGGGCTTCAGGATACGCCCGATCGCCTTTAAAACGGTGGATTTCCCGCAGCCGTTGGGACCGATGATGGAGGTAATCTTTCCGTGGGGTATATTCATATCCAAGGCCTTAACGATGAGGGCTTCGTCATAAGCGATGTCTAAATGTTCAGTTGTGATACTATTTGTCTTGTTGTTCATAATTCCTCCTTAATTGGCTTTTGCCAGCAGGTACAAAAAGTACGGCGTACTGAGTATGGTAATCACAATACCGGTCGGCACATCCGTACCAAGACTAATCGTTCGTGTGATTGTGTCTGCCAGGAGCACAATGAGTGCCCCGGACAGACAGGAGGCAGGGAGCAGGAGCTTGTGATTGGGACCCACCAGCTTCCTCGCCATATGGGGGGAAATCATACCCACAAAGAAGAAATTTCCGCCCAGGGCTATGCTGCCTGAAGAAAGCGCCACCGCCGCGACGGACATCCCGAGAAATTCCGGCTTTACCGCTACACCAAGCCCTGTCGCCGTCTGATTTCCCAGATGCAGCGCGTTCAGGATACGGGATTTATAAAATACGTAGAAACACAAAAGTAACGTCCACGGCGCAAGAATGGCAAGATACCGCCAATCGTCGCCCCACAGGCTGCCTGCGTTCCAGCGCTGGATAAAATCCATCTGATTTTGATCCAGTTTCAGTGTCAGCAGTGTCGTCAGCGCGCCGTACCCGGAGGATAAGGCTACGCCTGTGAGAATCAGACCGGTAGGTGAGATGTCTCTGCCTCGCCTGTAAGCAAGAAGAAAGATCAACGCCGCAGCCGTTATGCCTCCCACAAAGGCCAGCAAGGGCAGCACAATGGCTGAAACTATGCCTTGTGCAGAGAAAATAACCACGAAAATCAGCACAAACAGCCCGGAACCGGAACTGATGCCCAGTGTGCCGGGGCTTGCCATGTCGTTTCGAAGCAGGCTTTGCATAATACAGCCGGAAGCTCCCATGCCGATACCGACCAGCATACCGAGAATGATGCGGGGCAGCCGGAACTCGAATACGATAAGGTTCTGCTTATCCGTTCCCTTTCCTGAAATGACATTCAGCACCTCCATAGGGGAAAGGTTCATCTTGCCCGAATTGATGCTGATAACGGCGATTGCCAGCGTCAGCAGAAACATAAATAGCAGGAGAAAAACACCGCGCTTTGCGGTAAAACGCTGCTTACTCATTCAAACTCCCTCCTTTGCTTGCGGGCAAGATAAAGGAAGTAGGGTACACCTACCACCGCAAAGATAATGCCGATGGGCGTTTCATAAGGTTTGTTAATAAGTCTGCCTGCCAAATCGGCGGAAACGGTAAGTAATGCACCGTACAAGCCGGAAGCCGGGATGATATAGCGGTAATCCACACCGATCAGATACCTCACGATATGAGGAGTAATAAGCCCGACAAAGCCCACCGGCCCCACAACGATAACCGAAAGGCCGGTAAGTACCAGCACGATAAGAGTAGAAATACCCTTCACCATCCGGGTTTTCAGGCCGAGCCCCGTCGCCACATCCTCACCGAGACTCATGACCGTCACGGAGGGAGAAAGAGCAATGGATGCCAAAACGGCTACAGCAAAAAAAGGTGCGACAAGAGCCAACTCACTCCATTTGGCTCCTGCGGTACCGCCTGCCGTCCAATAAGCCAGTGCCTGTCCCAATCGGTATTTCAGCGATATATACTGGGAAAACGCGCCAAACATCATGGAAATGGAGATTCCAGCCAGAACCAGACGTTGCGGTGTCATCCCCCGCTTGCCCAGGGAGGCGATGAAATAGGTCATACTTGTGGTGACCGCTGCACCCAGACAGGCAAACAGCATCATCTGTCCATAGGTACGCATAGGTAAAAACGCCATGCAAAGCGCCATGGCGAAGGTTGCTCCTGAAGAAATTCCCATCAGACCGGAATCGGCCAGAGGATTGCGTGTGGTGCCCTGCATCAGCGCACCGCAAATAGCAAGACTGCAGCCAACAATAATATCTGCTACAGTGCGTGGAAAGCGTAGGGTCTGGATGATCTGGTGCTCTGTCAGACTGGGATCGAAGTTGAATACCGCGCCCCAGACCGTAGACAAGCTCATATCGGCGGCGCCGAAACTGATCGACGACGCCGATATTAATACCAGTAATCCTGCCCCCGCCATCATATACAGCATAAAGCGGGCGGTGCCGCGCCTAGGCTGCTTTTCGGAGAGGTTTTGCATGTGCTTATTTCCTTTCGGTTACATCATTCGGTTCTACAAGAGTGTTGAGCGCGTCAACCAAATAGTCCAGCTGTGCGGTAAGACTTAAGACATCATCATAATAGAACAGACCCTGATATTCACCTGGGATTTCCAAAACGCGGCCTTCTGCCACAGCCGGAATGCTCTGCCAAATATCGCTCTTTGCATATTCCGATTCCTTGCCTTCCTGCCGGAACCAGAGAATATAATCGCCGAAATATTCATGGGCAACCTCGTAGCTGATGGTTCCCCTGCCATTACCGGAAGTTTCGATCAGTTCTGTCAGCTTATCCGGATACTGCAGTCCAAGGTAACTGTATACAAGCGTCCCGCCTCTTGAACCGGTTTCATAAGCGATTCCGGCCCACTCTCCCGAGGAACCCCAGTCTTCCAAAATGCTGAAAGTTTGTCCGTCAAAAGCTTCGGCCTTAAATATTTCTTTTGCGTCCGCAAGTTTTGTTTCAAAAGCGGTAATGTTTTCATTTGCTGTTTCAAGGGTTCCTGTTGCCTCCCCAATAATACGTGTGCGCTCGGGTGAAGGTACGCTTTCCTCAATAACAAGCACGGGAGCCACCTTGCTGAACGTTTCAAAATCATCCTTGCTGTATGTAACAATCAGATCAGGCTCAAGAGACATAACCTCTTCCTGTTCCCAATTTTCAATTTTTGTGCTTGCCATCATCTGATCATAAAAAGGCATAGTTTCCTGTGCCCAGCTGCTGTATCCGACTACATTGAGGCCGGTGGCGAGCACCTCTCCGACATACCAGTTTACAACCACTCGTTGAGGATTGGCAGGTACTTCAATATCGCCCATCACAGTGCTGACTGTACGGCTGCCGCTTTCTTCAATGCTGACTGTGCCGCTGTCGCTTTCTTCGCTTTCTTCGATGCTGACTGTACCGCTGTCACTTTCTCCAGAGCTGTCGGCGGATGCTTCAGACGTGTTCTGGGATTGGCTGCTTCCACAAGCCGAAAGAGCAAGCAAAGCAGCAAGAGCTAACGTAAGGGGCAGCATTTTTTTTATTTTGTTCATACTAATTCTCCTCATTTATAATGTTTATAATATAGTGGCAATAATGGCGCGCGCCGCATTTTTGGTTAGTTTCATCTAACTCAATCGTTATTTTACGGTGTCGTTGTTTCACTGTCAAGAGAAAGACCAGCCGCGGCAGGAACTCAAGTTATCTCTTTAAATCAAACTAACTCTCAATATATGAGTATCACAGAGGCCTGTACGCTTAAATATTTGAATCGTTTTGGATTGTGTTTATCACATTTTAGATTAGTTTTTAGTTGAACTATACCTCGATTTACCGTATAGTAAGATTAGGGTGTCAAAAGGTCCTTTTTAAAAATATTATAGTCAATATGACCAATACAAAAAGAACGACTACGCCTATGTAAATATTTAGAAGTTCTTTCTCTGGATATTTGAGCCATAACAGAAAACAAAACTGTTTGAGCGTAGCGAGTTTTTTGTTTTCTGGTATGTTTGGCGCGAATAGACTGAGAATTAGAACTTCTTATATATTGGAATTCGGAGCAGGAGTCTTTTTGTTTTGAACATATTGCCTAGAGACGTTCGCAAAAGGACCTTTCGACACCCTAATCCTATTACATGACAAAGCCTCCGGCTATACTCGGAGGCTCAATCCAAAAAGCTTTTTTAATTATAACAGAAATACTGAGTAAAACGCTATATGTTTCAAAACATATGATTTTACGCCAGCTTCCACCCTTCCGCTTTCTCTCGAAGCTCCACAAAACGCTTATACAGCCCATCCTGTGCTATCAGCTGGGCATGAGTTCCCTTCTGCACAATTTTCCCTTCGTCTAACACAAGTATCTGCTGCGCATTTTCGATGGTCGCAAGCCGGTGTGCGATAACGATCATCGTCTTGCCTTTGGACAAAGCGGAAATCGCCCGTTGGATCAAATGCTCGTTTTCAGGGTCCACGCTGGCCGTAGCCTCGTCCAGAATAATAACAGGTGCATCTTTTAAAATCGCCCTGGCAAGGGAAATGCGCTGCTTTTCTCCGCCCGATAGGGAAGAACCTCCTTCTCCCACCACCGTATGATACCCGTCAGGCAGTCTTTCAATAAAATCATGACAGCATGCCTTCTTCGCCGCCTCAACAATCTCATCCATGGATGCTTCCGGTTTACCGAATCTAATATTATTTAATACCGTATCGTGAAACAGATAGACATTCTGGAATACCATACTGATATTACCAAGCAGGCTGTCACAGGTCAGTTCCTTGATATCCGTGTCTCCAAGGGAAATACGACCTTCATTCACATCGTAAAACCGGGCGAGAAGATTACATACGGTAGTCTTGCCGGAGCCGGAAGGACCTACGATGGCCGTAGTGGTGCCCTGCGGAATCCCAAATGAAATATTATCCAATACTTTCCTCTTATCATATCCGAAGGAAACACCCGCAAACTCCACAGAAAAATTATGAAGAGGCTTGTGTACAGAGTCCTCATCAATAAAGCGGGCTTTTTCAATCTCTTCGATTTTATTCATGGCCGTCTCCATAAGCTCCATGGTATGCGCAGCATTATTGACTTGCTCTACCTGGGAGAACAGTTCGAAGGAAAAAATAGCCATCATAAGAAAAACAGGCAGCGACAAGGAACCGTTTATAGCCATTAGCGCTGATATCAATACGACAGCCGCAGAGGCCAGCTTTAAGCATAGCTGGTGCATTCCGTTGCAGCCCACATAATCCAGTTCAATTTTGATATTTATTTTTCTATGGGAGCGGAAAGCATCCCGGATGCCCTTTACCGCTACTCCCTCCTGCCCATATGCTTTGACCACTGCAATTCCCCGGATATATTCAATTACCGCCGTAATCAACTCATTTTGCGCCTTTTGATGTACTATAGCATTTTTATGGCTCCCTTTACTTAACAAGTACAAAAAGAAGCCGGAGCCCGCAATGCCTAAAATAGAAATCAGTGCCGCCTGCCAGCAGAAAAATACAAGGCACAGGATCATGGCAGCCGCATGTATGTATGCTCCCACCAAGGTATCCGTCATTTTCATGGCATACATCTCGAAAACAGACAAATCTGTCGTGACCGCCCCGCTGATTTCTCCTGTATTATTTTTATCGAAGAAGCCAAGGGATACCCGTTTCAGAATATCGCCGATACGAATACGCTCCTCCGCCGTTTTTTCATAAGCAATACTTTCCTGAAAGGTCGCTCTCAAATATGAAAACAAGAAACGTCCCAGAATAGATACAATCATGAACACAAGCGCCCAAAGAGCCAAAACAGGTGACAATGTTACCTCACCCTGACTATCCTTGATCATAAGATCCAGAAAATAGGCTGCTCCCATAATCGGCATCGCTGTAAACATCGTTTGAAGGAAAGAAAAAAGGAATCCCCAATATAGGCGCTTCTTACGCTCTCCGGTCCATAGGATAATACGTCTCATCGTTTTAAACATGATATAATTCCTCCCTTCCCGCACTCGATGCAGACCAATTCTTAGCGCCTATGTGCGACTCCCACATT
>JAEWPN010000047.1 GCA_023399455.1 Bacillota bacterium | reverse complement strand
ATAAGACGCTCATAAGAGACAGGAAAGAAACGGATGGAAGAGATAGGAGAGAGTGACAGGTGAACAACACCTGTAGTAGGTAGATTTCCGAAAGGGAAGAAGCCTGTTGGTATTCGGTTTTGAGGGTGCAAACGTTTATGTTTGTACTATTGTGGCCTGGTGGCTCAGTTGGTTAGAGCGCCGCCCTGTCACGGCGGAGGTCGTGGGTTCGAGTCCCATCCGGGTCGTTAGAATTGTATATTGTTTTTAGGGGATCTTAGCTCAGCTGGGAGAGCATCTGCCTTACAAGCAGAGGGTCATAGGTTCGAGCCCTATAGGTCCCATTTTGCCGATGTGGCTCAATTGGCAGAGCAGCTGATTTGTAATCAGCAGGTTATCGGTTCGAGTCCGATCATCGGCTGTTGATAGGAGCTCAACGAAAGGCTTCTGTCAATGTAGTGAATATTTAATATGGATGGATTCCCGAGTGGCCAAAGGGGACAGACTGTAAATCTGCTGCAAATTGCTTCGGTGGTTCGAATCCACCTCCATCCATTTGGTATAAAAATACCAAGTGATTGCATATAATTATACAATCAATGATTAATTGAATAACGCGGGGTGGAGCAGTCTGGAAGCTCGTCGGGCTCATAACCCGAAGGTCATAGGTTCAAATCCTGTCCCCGCTATTTAGTGCCCAGATAGCTCAGTTGGTAGAGCAGAGGACTGAAAATCCTCGTGTCGCTGGTTCGATTCCGGCTCTGGGCATCATTTTTTCGAGTTGTGGACAAGCTTAATAAGTACTGTGTAGTTTGGGTTTAAAATATAGAAATGGGATATTAGCTCAGTTGGTAGAGCACTTGACTTTTAATCAAGTTGTCCGGGGTTCGAATCCCCGATGTCTCACTTTAGAAGACTGGTTCGAACAAGAGGAGTTCGGATACAGTCTTTTTGGTTTATGTTATCTCATCATAAAAACCTCTATATTCTTTTGGCAAAAGCTCAGCAATTCTCATCATAATATAATTTAAACAATTGGTTTCCCAGTGATCCTTGGTCTCATCATCACTTTTTGGGGGCAGTTCAGATGGAAGACTTTACCTATTTTTATATTTATATCAGCATCATGAAATACTTCTTGACTCATGTCTTCTTTTATAGGCATAAATCTCTCCGTACCCCAAATACCTATTGGGACTATTGGAGCATCGGTAAGCTTTGCAAATAGCAAGATTCCTTTTTTTCCTTCAAGCATCTTCCCTGTTCTGCTCCGTGTTCCTTCAGGAAATATTAAAATGCTGTTACCCTCTTTTATGACACCAATGACTTTTTTGATTGCATCTTTATCAGGTGAATTCGGCAATATTGGTATTGACCTGACAATTTTAAAACCTAAATTAGTCAGAGAATTAGATTCTAGCTTTTTTCCAGCTATAAAGATGATTTTCTCTTTTTCCAGAACTTTATTCAATAATAATCCATCAGAATTACTTAAATGATTACATATAAATAAATATGGTCTTTTAAAATCACAGTTTAAGTTTTCAAGACCTGCTACATCTAATCTTGCATGTTTTTTCATCTCAAAATCAACATAAAACCTGACAAATTCGATTATTAAAGGTTCAGGCAACAAATTAACAAATTTCAATAATAACTTATTCATTTAAATATTAATCCCTTCATATATATTTCTTCATAGTTTTCACACTATCACTATTCAACTGCGCATTATATTATTCTGATGAACTTCTAATAGATTGGTATATTTATTTTACATCATAATTCTAAATCATACCATTTAATTAAGTTTTTTGCTATTCATAATTTTTCAGGTTCTATAGGTCTAATTTATACGGTAGTCGGTATTTCTTCTTATGGTATAATGTTTTTAGTAATCGGCAACGAATAGGAGAGTGGTATTTATGAAAACATTAAGTGGAAAATTAGAACAGCTGTTACTCCGGGCTGTGGATAATGAGGAAATCGCCGGAGCAAATATACTGATACTGAAAGAGGGAAAAGAAATTGCATATGCACAGGCAGGCTATGCAGACAGAGCAGAGAAAAAGTTTTATGAGAGGGACACGATAGCAAGGCTTTATTCCATGACAAAGCCTGTGACTGCTGCAGCGGCAATGCTTTTGATGGAGCAAGGGCTCTTGGATCCGGGCGGTTTTGTGGAGGACTTTTTGCCGGGCTTTCACAATGCGTCCGTTGCAGAAGGGAAGGGAAGAACTCCGGCAAGGCGTCCGATGCGAATCTGCGAGTTGCTGAATATGACTTCAGGACTGGTTTATGGCGGCGATACAACAAGCATCAGTTCCATAGAAACGGAGAAGCTGTTCCATAAAGTCAGTGAAAGGCTGTTAGGGAAGGATGCTCTTACTACAGTGGAAATTGCCAATTCCCTGGGGCTTGTGCCGCTGGCTTTCCATCCGGGGGATTCATGGCAGTATGGAGCCTCTGCAGACGTGCTTGGTGCTGTTATCGAGATAATAAGCGGAGTGCCCTTCGGTGAATTTCTAAAAAAAGAATTCTTTGAACCTCTGGGAATGAAGGACACTGCATTTCATGTACCGCAGGAAAAGCAGGAGAGGTTGGCCAAGGTATATGAAAGAACTCCGGACGGACTGATTTTGTATGCAGACAGTCATCTGGGGGTTCCTAATGCAATGGCACAACCGCCGGCTTTTGAATCGGGGGGCGCAGGTCTGGTATCCACCCTGGATGACTATGAAAAATTTGCATCGATGCTTCTAGCCGAGGGCAGCTATGCAGGCGGACAGATTATCAAGCCACAGACCGTACGTTATATGACGCAGGCAGAATTGCTGCCGTGGCAGCAAGACGTTCTGGAGCAGGGATGGGAGGGATTGAGTGGACATACATATGCGAATCTTTTGCGCATTGTGACGCAGCCTGGAAAAGCCTGTATGATGACAACGGAAGGGGAATATGGCTGGGACGGCTGGCTTGGCGCATATTTTGCAAACAGCCCGAAGGATAAGCTGACAATGCTGCTTACCTTCCAGCTTAAGGATGCGGGAACAACATCATTGACTAGGCGATTGAAAAATACTGTTTGGAGTGAGCTTTGCTGATACGATCGGCAAGGGAATTAATCTATGTTATGGATATTATCGACTATTCAAAAGAAGCAGTTTTTGTTTAGAATTATCCTATTGCCATTTCCTTGAAACATGGAGTGAATGGGTATCAGTTAAGGGCTTTTATTCCTGCAGCTGATACCCATTCATTCATGGTATTTATTCAATCTGCATGTTTTCACAATAAACCGAAGCCCATAATGGCATCGAACCGAACTCTTTGTTAAGCACGTCTTCCAAATTCAGCATCTTTATATCATATAGATAACCGTCAATCATTGCTATTCCCAGTGTGAAAGGATATGTGCCATTTTTATAATCGAGGAATGGCATCTCATGTAAGTATATGGCTACATCAATTTCTGAAAACTGGTCACCATATCGTTTTATCTTGGCTACTTGCATATTACAACATTGATTAATTACCCCATTAATGATACAATGAAATGAATTTTGAGGTGATTTTCAGTGGAAAGAGATAAAAGAACATCCTGTATACAATATGCATTCAGGCATTCGATTCCTGTTATGCTCGGTTATATATTCTTAGGTATAGCGTTTGGGCTGATGCTGCAAGACGCGGGATATCATTTTATGTGGGCATTTGCGATCAGTGTGGTCGTTTATGCGGGAAGCATGCAGTTTGTAATGGTTACGCTGCTTTCCGGAGGCGCAAGCCTTTTTTATACGGCAATCATGACGTTATTCATTAACGGCAGACATATCTTTTATGGTTTTTCTTTTATCGAAAAATACCGTAGTATGGGAAAAGTATACCCCTATATGGTGTTTTCTTTGACGGATGAAACATATTCCGTGCTGTGCAGGACCAAGGTTCCCCCCGAAATGAACGAAAAGAAAGTAATGTTTCTTATTTCTTTCTTCAACCAATGCTATTGGATTGCGGGCTCGGTGATCGGCGGACTGGCAGGACAACTCATCACCTTTGACTCAACGGGAATTGATTTTTCCATGACCGCTTTGTTCGTAGCGATTGTGGTGGAGCAGTGGCGGGAAAGCAAATCTCATATTCCGGCAACCGCAGGCTTTTTGATGTCCCTGCTGTTTTTATTCGTATTCGGGGCTGACAGGTTTATCCTTCCGTCTCTTCTTATGTCCGTTATCATCTTGATTGCGGCAAGAAAACATCTGGACGGTAAAGAGGCACAGATGCAGGATGCATCCTGTATCCGAACGGAAGAATAGAAAGAAAGGTGAGATTATTCATATGGACGTTATACATTCGGTTGCAATTATTGCGGTAGTGTCGGCCTGCACGATCTTGATACGCGCTGTTCCGTTTCTTTTGTTCGGTGGCAACAGGCAGGTGCCCGAGACCATACATTATTTAGGGAAATTTCTTCCCGAAGCGATTATGGCTACCTTGGTTATATATTGTCTGCGAAATATCGAAATTATGGAAGGGACGCATGGATTTCCAGAGTTGATTTCCGTTGCACTTGTGGCAATTTTACATTTATGGAAAAAAAATATACTGATTTCGGTAGGTTTGGGAACAATATGTTATATGGTGCTTATTCAAATGATATTCACATAAAATAGAGAGACAAATGATAGGGGAGAAGGGACATGGAAAGGAGAAAAAAGTCATTATGGAAGAAAATTGCAGCTACTGTGGTGATTGTGAGCGTTATACTGATAGCGGCTACATATGCCGGTTTTTCTCTGTTTTTTGAAGATCACTATTATTATCATACAAAAATAAATGGAGACGATTACAGTTATAAGACACCGGTGGAGGCAGAGGCCATCATGTACCAAGAGTTTCAGAAATATTCTCTTGAGATTCAGGGAAGAGAGGGAATGTATGATACAATTCTGCCGGCTGAGATAGATATGGAATACATATTCGACGATTCTCTTATAAACATAAAGAGAGAGCAGAGTCCTCTGCTGTGGATTTTAGGATTTTTTAAGGAATATTCCTATGACATACCGCAATTAGTAGAATATAATGAAGAAATACTGGACGAAAAGATAGACGGTCTTACCTTTTTTAAAACGGAGAACATCAGGGCGCCCAGCGACGCTTATCTCACATATTCCTCAGAGGGAAAATGCTATATCGTTGTGGACAGCAGCCCGGGAACGGACATAGTAAAGGAGAAGACGGCACAAGCGATCAAAGAAGCGATAAACAGAATGGAGCTCTCGGTGGACCTCGATGAAAAAGATTGCTACCGGTATGCAGAGGTGAATGCGGACGATAAAACACTAAATGAGCTGGCTGTTCAGGCTAATAAATACATTTCAGCCAATATTATTTATAACTGGAATGGAAGCGATGTAGTGGTGGATGGAGATGTAATAAGCGGCTGGATTGTCATAACGAAGGATTCGGCAACCCTGGACGAAGAGAAGATAAGGGAATTCGTGACAGAGCAGGCTGAGCTGTATGATACCTACGGGAAGAACCGCATATTTCATACTACGGACGGCCGGGAAATCGAATTGAAAAGCGGTGCATATGGCTGGAAGACCGATAAGGAGGCCGAAATAGAAACATTGACCGCGGCTGTGAAAAATGGGGAAACTCAGAGCCGGGAGCCGGCATACAGCTATACGGCAGCAGCGCCCGGACAGCAGGACATCGGAAACAGCTATGTGGAAATCGATTTGAGCAACCAACACCTGTATTTGTATGTGGAAAGTGCTATTATTGTAGAAAGCGATTTTGTTTCAGGAAATGCGTCCAGAGGCTGGAATACGCCTGCAGGAGTCTACGGTCTGACCTACAAGGCCAGGAATGCGGTTCTTCGGGGAGAGGGATATGAGACGCCCGTGAACTATTGGATGCCTTTTAACGGAAATATCGGAATGCACGACGCCACATGGCGCGGCTCTTTCGGCGGGCAGATATACGAGACTAACGGTTCTCACGGTTGTATAAATCTTCCACTAGAAAATGCAAAAATAATTTACGAATATATATATACCGGATTCCCAGTTGTATGTTATTATTAATTAGTAATTCGGTATAAAGGCTTGTAAAATCAAGAAAGCTGGGATTGAATGCGAGATGAGAGACACAGTGAAAAAAAGTGAAAAGAAAAGAGAGAAGCTGCGGGAAGCTTTCTATAAGCAAAAGGAATTGAACAACCTGCTGAAACAGCACGGTGGGGATATTCTGGATTCCGACAACTTCAAGAAGACAAACGAGCATATCCAGCATGGAAATATGAGCGTGAATAACCATTGTATCAATGTTGCCAAATACAGCCTAGCCATCAGTAAAAAGCTGAGAATTAATTGCAGCCAAAGAGAACTGGTACGGGGAGCTTTGCTTCACGATTATTTTCTTTACGACTGGCACGACAAGCAAAGGGAGAACAGAAAGCGGCTGCACGGCTTCTACCATCCGGGAATAGCGCTTAGGAATGCTTCAAGAGAATATAAGCTTACTCCCAGAGAAAGGGATATTATCAAGAAGCATATGTGGCCGCTTACAGTAGTTCCGCCCCAGTGCCGCGAGGCGTGGATAGTGACTACTGCGGATAAATACTGCTCCCTTTTGGAGACGATACGCTTGCATCGGGGAGACGGGAAGCAGTATTGGGAAAGAAGAGCGCCAAAGCTCGGTATCAAAGTGAAAGTGCAATATCAATGAGTGAAGAACACTCACAATGAGTAAACAACACTCATAATAAGTACGGAACACCCGTAAGGATAAAAGATTGAGCGATTTATTTGAACAACTTGAAAAATACAGAGATTCTGACTATTACCCCTTTCACATGCCGGGGCATAAGAGAAATGCTGTAGGAAAGTGTGGCCGCGCCTTGGAGGCGGCATACGGAATCGATATTACGGAAATAGACGGATTCGACAACCTGCATCAACCGCAGGGAATTTTACGAAAAGCACAGCAGGAGGCGGCGAAGCTTTATGGCGCGGAAGAGACATTCTTCCTCGTAAATGGAAGCACTTGCGGGATACTCAGCGCAATTTTCGCAGTGACACAAAGGGGAGACCGGCTTTTAGTGGCGAGGAACTGTCACAAGTCGGTGTATTATGCTGTTTATCTGCAGGAGCTTCAGGTGTCCTATTTATATCCGGACATAGTGAAAAAGTACAACATTGCGGACGCAGTAGCTCCCGAGAGCGTGGAAAGGCTCTTGGAGGAACAGCCGGATATAGCGGCGGTAATTATTACCTCTCCCACCTATGAAGGAGTGGTATCCGACATCGGGAAAATTGCCGATATAACACATAGATATGGAAAGCCCCTGATTGTAGACGAGGCCCACGGAGCACATTTCGGTTTTCATGAAGCTTTCCCGGAAAATGCGGTGAGGCAGGGTGCTGACATAGTGATACACAGCGTTCATAAGACGCTGCCCGCCATGACACAGACAGCTCTTTTGCATGTAAATGGGAAGTTGGTAAACAGAGAACGTCTTAAGAGGTATCTTAAGGTATTTCAGACCAGCAGCCCTTCCTATGTCCTTATGGCTTCCATCGATTCATGTATGAATTTGATGAAAAGGGAAGGGCGGCAGCTTTTAGGACAGCTGTTGGATTACCGTGACAGTTTCATAAAAGAGATTGCGGGATGCAGATATTTGGAGATTATGGACAGGCAGACAGTTTCTGACTGTCGTATGCGGGTCATGGATCCCACAAAGGTGGTGATTTCCATAAAGAACGGAGAATTGACGGGGCAGCAGCTCTACGATATTCTAAGAGAGAAGTATCACCTCCAGCTGGAGATGGCGGCAGACGGCTATGTTTTGGCAATGCTTTCTCCGATAGACAGACAGGAGGGCCTGGAACGGCTTGCGAAGGCTTTATTGGAAATCGATAACGAAATAACGGCGTCTGTTGCGGATATACAGGAGGAAAGGGTTTTGGCTCCTCTGGAAATAATGATGTCTATTGCAAAAGCGATTGCGTTATCCGACGAAAAAGGGTATCATTATATACCGGTTCGGGAAGCGCAGGGCAGGACGTCCGCCGAATTTATTAACTTATATCCTCCGGGAGTTCCAATTGTGGTGCCCGGAGAAAAAATAGAGGGCGGTACGGTGGAAGCGATCGATTCATATCTCCGCGCAGGATTGCATGTACAAGGCGCGCAGGATGGAATGCTTAAGGTACTGGAAAGTGTTAACAAATCAAAGAAAAAGTTGAATAAAAGGAGATAAATGTAACATGAGAAAAACTAAAATAATTTGCACGATAGGACCTTCCAGCGAGAGCGAAAAAAAATTGAAAGAGTTGATGTTAGCAGGCATGAACGTTGCCCGTTTTAACTTTTCCCATGGAACGCATAAGCAACATAAGGAGAAATTAGCCAGAGTAATAAGATTAAGCGAGGAACTGAAGCTTCCGGTAGCCACGCTTTTGGATACAAAGGGCCCGGAAATCCGCCTTTGCGATTTCAAGGACGGCAGAACGGAGCTCGTAACCGGACAACTATTTGCCCTAACCACCGAGGATGTGCTGGGAGATTCCAAGAGAGCTTCCATTACATATAAGAACTTGAAAAAGGACGTTTCTGTCGGTATGTCTATCTTGATCGACGATGGTCTGATTGAAATGACAGTAACCGATATTAAGGGTGAGGACATAATCTGTACCGTAGTAAACGGCGGTCCGGTCTCCAATCATAAGGGGGTCAACGTACCTAACGCCATTTTGTCCATGCCTTATATCAGTGACACCGACAGGGCGGATATCATTTTCGGATGTGAGGTTGGTTATGATTTTATTGCAGCTTCCTTTGTCAGATCAAAAGAAGATGTATTAGAAATAAGAAAGATTTTGGACGAGCACCACAGTACGATGAAGGTTATTTCCAAAATAGAAAATATGCAGGGAATTCAGAACTTAGAAGAGATTCTGTCAGTGTCTGACGGTATTATGGTAGCCAGAGGCGATATGGGCGTTGAGGTACCTATCGAGGAGGTTCCCGTATTGCAGAAGCGGATGATTAAAATGGCCGTGGCACAGGGCAAGCACGTAATTACAGCGACGCAGATGCTGGAATCCATGATCAAGAATCCCAGGCCTACCCGTGCGGAGACCACGGACATCGCCAACGCTATTTATGACGGAACTACAGCAATCATGCTTTCCGGAGAAACCGCTGCAGGTTTATATCCGGTAGAAGCGGTAAAGACCATGGCAAGAATTGCAGAGCGTACGGAAAAAGATATTGATTATGATTCCCGGATGAGAAGAAACAGGTGTGAAAACCCTGATATCACCACAGCGATTTCCCACGCTACATGCACTACTGCCTCCGAATTGAATGCATCGGCCATTATCACAGTAACGATGTCGGGCTTTACGGCAGGCATGATTTCCAGATATAAGCCGAAATGCCCGGTTATCGCATGCGCAGTAAATCCGAGAGTGTGCAGACAGCTCAATCTGTCATGGGGTGTGATTCCCGTATTGATCCAAAAAGAGGAAAAAGCGGACGATTTGTTCGAAGAAGCTACCCATGCCGTAGAAAGAGCGGGCTATGTGAAGAGGGGAGACATTGTCGTGCTTACCGCAGGAGTGCCGCTGGGTATTTCGGGCAGGACAAATATGATTCGCGTCATCGAGGTATAAAATTTCAATGGGTAAATTTATCTGTTTTATGGGGAAAAGTTCTACGGGGAAGGATACAATTTTTCAAAAGATTCTGGAGGATAAGGAATTGGGCCTTAAAACCCTTGTTCCTTATACCACCCGGCCTATCCGCGGAGGAGAAGTAAACGGTGTGGAATACTTTTTTACCGATGAAGAGGGTTACCGTAAGTTATCGAGGGACAGAAAGATCATAGAGGAGAGAACCTATGATACGTATTATGGTCCGTGGCGTTATTTTACGGTGGATGACGGAAAAATTGACTTAAAGCATCAAAACTATGCGGTGATAGGAACGCTGGAGGCTTATAACAAGCTGTGCGAGTTTTTGGGGAAGGATAATATTGTTCCGGTACTCATAGAGGTGGACGACGGAGTCAGACTTGCCAGAGCTCTTGAACGGGAAAAAAAGCAGGAGAATCCGGGTTATGAGGAGTTGTGCCGCAGATACCTTGCAGACTGTGAAGATTTCAGCGAAGAGAAGGTAAAGGAAGCGGGCATAGACAGGCGCTTTTACAACGACGATTTGGAACGCTGCTTAAAAGAGATTAAAGAGTACATCGAGGAAATACTATAAGCAAATGCTTACGTAAGGAGGCAGATATGGATATAAAAGTAAATCAGGTTATGAATCCGGTTCCGGCAGAGCCGGTGGAAAAACAGCAGTCTGCGGACGGTACTTTTAAGTTTACTCTTGTCAGCCATATCGAGG
>JAEWPN010000044.1 GCA_023399455.1 Bacillota bacterium | reverse complement strand
TGATAAAGCAGGAAGTATTTCCTGAGGCTGTGTTTGCGCTTAGAAGAGCAGCAAAGATAGATAGTAAGAACGCACAGATATTAAAGGCAAAAGCATACGCAGAATATATGTGCGGCAACTATGAGATCTGCAAAGAGGATAATGAGAAGGCGATCGAGCTGAATGAGGAAGACGCTTATGCACTTCGGGGCTATGCAGTTGCTGTGTTCCGACTTGGTAACAAAAAGGAAGCGCTTGTGAAAATGAGAAAAGCAGCAGCGTTTACTTCATATACAGATATGGATCTGATGGAAGATTTGCGGATGATGGAGTGTATCAATAAATAAGTAAACTGCGGGAAGACAGACGCGTTCACCGGTCTTCTCGCAGTTTTTATGTAATAGAGGGTTAAAAGAGCTTCTTAAAATTGTATTCGGGCAAACTCCTTTTTAAAGTTTTTGGAAACAATACTATAAATAATAATCGCTGTACAAAAAAACATATTTGTATATCGGATGGCTGTACTCATTTCAACCGTGCAGGGTGCAAGAAGCTGACTGGTAATCAGGTTGCTCAGCATATGAGTAATTGCACCGGCTAACACACTTCGATTGGTTTTGATATATACGAAGCTTACAACGAAGCTGAAAAGTATGGTGGACGGTATAAATAGGAAGGCATCGAATAATGATCTTTGCAATAAATCATATTGTGCCTGCCCCGGCATAAAGTACCATGGCAAATGCCAAATGGCCCAGATGAAACCTAAGATTGCGGACGCACTCCAAAACCCCCGCTTTTTTATTAGTATATCTAGAGCAAAGCCTCGCCAGCCGAATTCTTCGTTCAGAGGGCCGGAAATAATGCTTACAAATATGATGAGCGGCAGCATATATGGCCTTTTAATAAGCATTTTTATGAATGTCACTTCCGGCATCGGAGAATGAAAAAAAGAAATACCAATAAATATTCCTATTATTGCAATGATAGAAAAAAACAGCAGTAAAGCAAATAAGCATTTAATTCCCATTTGTTTAAAATTGAAGCATCTATGAAAATAATTTCTTCTCTTATTTTTGGAATAGGTAAGAAATACGAAGAAAAGCCCAACAACCGAAGGAGCGCCGCCGCTGAAGTAAAACAAAAAGATCCCCAGCGGCGTCCCTTGTAATCCCAGTATGACAGGAGAAAAGCCAAACCCCCATGTCCATAACAAAGTTATGACAAAAAAGGGATATATATTTCTTTCACTATCATTTATTTTCTTCATCGGACACCCCTGCTTTTTCCTTAAGTTTTTTGTTTATGGACAGAATTTCTTTTTTTATATGAGTAATTCCTAATAGATAGGCCAATAGAAAAATCGGTGTAATATATATAAATGACATCCACCAATTCGACCGTATGAACCAGCCGTTAATGCATCCGACAATAAGAACGGTTATTTCAATAACAATGTACTCACATATAAGTTCCTTAAGAAAGCTATCATAAAAAATATAAGCCACAGCATAATGGACAGCCATACCGAGAAATGCTATGAGCACAATTTGAAAAATAAATTTCATGTCCTGCGTATAGTCAAAGCACAAAAAGGATATAAAGGTCACAACAATAATGATTATCGATGACAATTGCAATGGGCTTTGTATATATCTTTTCATATCAAATCCTCCCGAAAAACAACTTTTTTTATTTCTGGAATATATGTCCTCGATATAATTACTTTTTCACCATTGGTAAGATTTGCTTCCAACCGGCTGTTCGCCAGAGCTTCCAAATGTGTGAGCTCACCTGCATTAAGCAGACAATTTCTGCTTACTTTGACAAAGCTATATTCTTTCAGTTCTTTTCCACGATTTTCTTTTACAATCAGTTTCATTTCATCCCTCCCTATGTATCATATCTGTTGAAGCATCAATTTTCAACAGATTCCTACCCGGTTACAAAATGAGACACCTTATTTACAATAATATATCCTGCTTGATTGGATAAGGCAAAAAACTACGCTTGACAAAGCGACGCATATGTCGCATAAAATAAAAAGAGACATTGGTGTCGCAAAATATGATTTATTATAAACAACGCTGGAGGAAACATGGGGAAAAAAGGAGAAGAGACAAAGCAACATATACGCAAAGCAGCCTATAGCCTTTTTGCTGAAAAAGGATTTAAAGCAGTTACGATGAAGGACATATGCGAGAAGTCAGGATTGAGCAGAGGCGGGTTATACCGGCATTATCCGGGAACGGAGGAGATTTTTGAGGAGATTGTTAACGGTTTTGTGCAAAAGCAGGAAGATGAATTCGCGGACAGAATAGGAAAAGGTATTCCGGCAACTCAAATATTAGAAGAGGTGCTTTCCCGCTATAAAGAGGAGATGAACGACAGTCAGGCATCGCTCAGCGTCGCTATCTATGAGTATTACACCGCCGCGGAGAGGGAAAACAATGCTTTGCTCATACGCTATGGAGCCTCTAAAAGGATGTGGCAAAGGCTGATCATCTATGGTATGGAGAGAGGAGAGTTCCGTAGAGTGGATGCAGAGGCTGTCTATGACATCATCGTATTTTCTTATCAGGGAGTTCGAATGTACAGCAAGATGATGCCCATAGATGAAAAGATACCGGAAAGAATAATAAAACAAATAAAGGAGATGCTGCTATGAATACTGTATTCAAGGATTTTGACAATGCAAAAGAGGCCTTTTTCAATCCGCGAGACTGTCAAAAGAGAGTGGATGGATTTCCGGAAATCTGTGTGTCCACGTTTTCGGAGAGTGTGATTGAGAAGTTCGCCGAGATGGAGGGTGTAGAGGTTATTGTCAGTCTATACTCTGCCAACGGAATCATTCCTGTATATAAAATAAAATACTGCGGAAAGGAAATCGCTTTTTTTCTATCCAGAGTCGGAGCCCCTGCCTGCGTTTGCGGACTGGAAGAAATCATTGCTATGGGAGCACAAAAAATAATACTGTTTGGAAGCTGCGGCATCTTGGATAAGGAGGCGGCGGATGGCAGGATAATAGTTCCCATTGCGGCAGTTCGGGACGAAGGAACGAGCTATCATTATCTGCCTTCTTCCGAGGAGGTAAAGGTAGGAGAAGCAATGATTGATAAAATATGCGGCTGCCTGAAAAAATGCGGTTATCCCTATGTGAAGGGAAAGGTGTGGACGACGGACGGCATTTACCGCGAGACAAGAAAGGCAATTGATGACAGAAGGGCACAGGGCTGTATTGCTGTAGAAATGGAATTTGCCGCCGCTGCCGCTGTAACCGAATTCAGAAGTATTTCTTTTGTTCAGTTTCTATATGGCGAAGACAATCTGGACTCCGCGGAATGGGAGCCAAGAGGACTGTTCTGTCCGGATTTAAGCAGGACGGAGAAATATATGGTACTGGCATTTGAATGCGGGCTGGCAATATAAGAGCATATCGCAGCATCATTTACTATAGTTCTGCCGTTAGGCTGAACTGTGACATAAAAACCTGTGATTACGAGTAAAAATCTTGACAAATCTCAAATAATAGAATAATATTTAATTGAATATTAATTCAATGAATATAAAATCAATGAAACAGGTGATCAACTTGACGACAAGAAGCGAGCAAAAAGAGAAGCGCAGACAGCTTATTCTATGGAAGGCACTGGAGCTGTTCGTAAGAAATGGATATGCCGAAACAAAAATAAACGATATTGCAAAAGCGGCGGATATGAGCGTTGGATTGCTGTTCCATTATTTCGAGTCTAAGGAGCAGCTTTATGAGGAGCTGATCAGAATAGGCGTAGAGGGGACAAAGGAACCGCAGAAGATGGAATTTTCCGGTCCTTTGGAATTTTTTACAGGGTTTCTCGATTCCTTATTTCTCTTTTCTTCACACCAGTCATGGGTATTTCTAATGTTCGTACTCGTGGCGCAGGCGCGCAGAAGTGACAGGACTCCGGCACATATTAAACAGATTGCTATGGAGGTGGACCAGGTGGAGCGGTCAGCAGAAATAATCCGAGTAGGGCAGTCGGAAGGGATTTTCCGAAATGGAGATCCTTATGCTCTTTCCGCAGCTTTTTGGTGCAGCGTGCAGGGAATCATGGAACAGCTTGCGGTTACGCCTGATATGCCTTTACCTGAGACGGAATGGCTCATTGATATTATAAGGAGTAAAGGATGGAAAAAGTAATCATTATAGGCGGTGGGATTTCCGGACTGTCAGCCGGAATCCACGCGCAGCAAAACGGCTTTCTTACAGAAATATACGAAAAAAATCCGGTGATCGGAGGCGAATGTACCGGATGGAACAGGCAGGGCTATCACATTGATAATTGTATTCACTGGCTTACAGGATGCCGTGAAGGCGATGAACTTTGGGAGATTTGGCGAAATGTAGGCGCAATAGATGAGAATACGGAGCTTTACAGAGAACCTTATTTTTATATGTTGGATATGGAAGGCAGACGGCTCCATTTTTGGAGCGATGTGGAGAAAGCGCGGAGAGAATTCCTTGAGATTGCGCCGGAAGACGGCATAGAAATCAATAAATTTTTCGATAGTGTGAAGCTTGCGGAAAGCTTGAGGATTCCTTGTGAGAAGTCGCCTGCAAATATGAACTTCTTTGAATTTATGAAATTCGGAATGAGTATGCCGCAGATGGGCAGAGTCATAAAGGAATACGGGAAAGAAACGGTTGCCGAGCTGGCACTAAGGTTTAAGAATCCCCTTCTGAAGGAGATGATGAGTCGCTACTATAACGAAAAGTTCATGGCAGTCACCCTCATAAGCTCCTATGCTTTTCTTACGGGGAAAACAGCCGCAATTCCCATGGGAGGTTCAAAAGGGATGTCGGAGCGGATGGCAAAACGTTATCAGGCACTGGGAGGGAAGATTCAGCTAAATATGCCGGTTACTAAAATCAATATTCAAGGAAAGCGGGCGGCATCCGTTACATTTAATGACGGCAGCGAGGCTATAGCGGATTACATAATCAGCGCTGCGGATACGGCAGTTACCTTCGGCGGCTTGCTGGATAAAGAATATATGGATAAAAACCTCAAAGAAATGTATAGCTGTAAGGAAGGCTATTCGGTAACCTCGTCTTTTCAGGCGGCTTTCGGAATTCTTGGCGCTGAAGACTGTGGCGTTCCCGGCGGGTCGGTGATGTTTCCCTGTGACAGCTTCCAGGTGGGCAGACAGAAACTTGATTTTCAGGCGATTAGGCTCTATGATTATGACGAGAGCCTTTTTCCCAGAGAAAAGAGGGTCATTCAATGCAATATCCTTCAGGATGAGGAAGATTTCCAATACTGGAAGGAACTTTACCGGGAGTATGACCGGTATGAGGCCGAGATGCAGAGAATTGCCGATACTGTTATGAAACAAATAATCTCGAAATTTCCTGCGCTTGAAGGTAGATTGGTGCTTCTTGATACGTATTCTCCCGTTACTTTCGAACGTTGGTGCGGGGCATATAAGGGTGCATATATGAGCTTTTTCGGGCAGAAAGGCTATAAAAGCCTCTATGCGAAAAGCAAAGCGCAGGGCCTTGATAATGTGTTTATAGCCAGCCAGTGGTTGCAGTTGAACGGCGGTCTCCCCATTGCAGTGACCAGCGGAAAGTTTGCGGTACAGGCAATGTGAAGGGGATAGTCGTTACTTGACAGCCACAGGATGAAAAGATAATATAAAAAATACAAAGATAAAAACACGGGTCGGTTGGTAGTCCGGCCAGGATCGATATATCGACAGATATAACGCCTCAGTAACCTGCCTCCTTGGTTGTCCGTTCTTTGTTGTATTCGGAGCAGAACCTAAGGATTATGAGGTATGGGAGTATGTACTGGAAAATTATTATAAGCTCATTTTCAGTCCGGGCATCGACTCGCAGTCAAAGTTCAAAGACCATGTAAATCCAAAACGAATGCAAAGAGAAGTGAGGAAGCAGCTTGAAAACGTGGGAACCAGCACGAAATCCCAGCAGGCGCTGAAGCTCTGGCAGGAGCAGCAAAAGGCTGAGAAAAAGAGCACTCAGGTCAAGCGCAGGGAGGAGGAAAAGCAAAAGGTATTTGAGTTAAAGCAGCAGAAGAAAAAAGAGAAACATAAGGGCAGATAGCAGGAAAGCGGACAATCACATAGAATGTAAATGTGTTTGTCCGTTTTTGAATAAAAAACTTTTATTAGAGGGAGGAAAGGATTATTGTGGAACGTTTGGAAACGGAACGATTAATTTTGAGGGAATGGTGTAAGGAGGATGCCGTGGATATGTATACATACGCATCTGGGGATAAGGTTGGTCCAATGGCGGGATGGAAACCGCATGAGAATGTGGAAGAATCCGTACAGATTATAAATATGTTTCAGGAAAGCGATGACACATGGGCGATAGAATGGAAGGACAACCACGCCGTCATAGGCTCTGTCGGACTTCACCGCACCAGGAAGCCGGGGATTTCCTATGATGTGGAGCTTGGTTATGTATTGTCGGAGAAATATTGGGGACGGCAGATTGCAGTAGAAGCGGCACAGGCGGCTATTGCCTATGCGTTTGAGAAAATGAATATCACCCGGCTTGTGGTCTCTCATTTTCCGGATAATATACAGTCCAGGCGTGTAATAGAAAAGCTTGGCTTCCGTTTTTTGAAATACATTGCGGATGGCTTCACCCGTTATGACGGAAAGCAGGGAGATAATGTTTACATTATGGAAAAAGAAGATTATGAACGGCTTCGGTAAAATGGAAGCAAAATACGGATAAACCTGTTCTGAAAAGTAGGCAACCTGAGGTTGCCTTTTTGCATATAACTGGTTGGTAGAGGAAGGAAGTTTCATATGCTATCATAAAGATGGGCGGAAAAAGAGTAATCTGTCCGCTGACAAGCAAGGCAGCATGAGCTTTTAAAGGAGGATGAGAACGATGAATATGGCTGAGAAATTGCAGTCTTTGAGAAAGAGTAAAGGGCTGTCGCAGGAGGAACTGGCCGATTTGCTGAACGTTTCGAGGCAGGCAGTGGGAAAGTGGGAGGCAGGGAGATTTTACCCCGATATCGACAAGCTGGTGCAGCTTAGCGAGCTGTATTCCATATCTCTCGACAGACTGATCAAGGATACCGGCGACTGCAACCTGCAAATAGGAGAGCAGAATGAGGAAAAAGAAGATATTACCGATTTTTTGATCAGAGCGAAAACGGCTTGCTATGCCGGACATGGAGAGGAGATAGATGCATCGAGAAGAGGCTCACATGATCTGGAATATGAGGAGGATGAGTTGTATTATTATGATACCTATTTAGGGGGAGAACGCTTTGGCGGAGAAGAGGCCGTATGGAAAAACGGGATGCCGATCTGGTGCATGAATTACTGCGGCCGCGTGACCGGCGAGCATTTCAGCGGTGATTTTCTTAAGGAAGCCTTAGATGCGGTTCCTTGTAATATGCCTTATAGGGGCCCTGCCTTTTTCCAATCCGGTGCCTATACTTATCATTGCAGAGTAGAGGGGGATTTCGATTGGTATCAGGGATATGAGGAAATATTGCATGAAGGTATAAAAATATATGAATGTTATTTTCACGGCGGGAGCATTAGGTAAATGCGCCCGCCTTCATGCTTACGAATGTTTTTATGCGGCGGCTCTTTTGGAAAAGAAGCGAATGGACAAGGCGCTTATAGGCGTAAAATAAATACACCAAAATGACAATATGAGAATGCCTGCAGTATCGCTTCCGTTTGCCGCCGTATCGAATAAACCGAGAAGAGGTACGATAAAGCAGGCGACGGCAAATACGCCGTGAATGGTCAGCAGCCATTTCAGCCAATTCTCAGCCAGGTTTTTCGCTTGAATTGTCAGTCCGGCAAAAAAGGTGGATACTGACATAAGGCAATAACCGAGCATATCCAGATTGAACATCATATCGAATTGGGTGTAATCGAGTAAAACCGCAGCCTGCCCTGTCAGCTTGCCGCTTCGCACGCTGGTAAGCTGTACGAAATAGACGATGGAGTTGCAAAGAGCATACATTCCGCCGAAGGCAATTGCAGCAAGTCCCGCTGCCTTTGAGGTTTCTTCTCCATAACAGGCAAAGACACAAATCATTGTGACAAAGCTAAAGGCGATGCCTATACTTGCAAAATAGCTTCCGTAAGAGGAAGAAGCCAACATGGAAATAAGAAAACCAATTACTGAGAACAAGTTGACGACAGCGGCACAAATACCAATTTTTTTATTCATAAAATTTCTCCTCCTTCTTTTTCAGATCCGTCAAACAGAGTCTTTACCACTTTCGTAATAAAGGCCGTCCTGTCCGAAGCATGATCCAAATCATATCCTAACAACTCTTTAGTTATCTGCCTGCTTAAGAATGCAGTCTGCATAGCGGCAGTAAGAATAAATGACAGCATTTTTTTGTCAGCTTCCGGCATTTTATTATCCAAAGTGAACATAAAGCCTTTCTGGGTCTTTACTGAATTGCAGTCTGATCTGTAATCCCACAAATCTCCTAATATGGAAATCCGGGATATGGCAGGATTTTTGAGAAGAAAATCAAATACCTGGACGGCACAATCAGTCAAACGCTCTTTATCGTCTGAATAAGTCTTTCCTTCCAATGAAAAGCTTTGGATCACTTGCTGAATGATTCGCTGGACGCAGATGGTGATCAAATTGTCCTTGCTTTGGAAGTGATAATTGATCAGCCCAATACCTACATTCGCTTTCCCGGCGATAGCGCGCGTGGTAATTTCTGTAATATTTCCGCTGCTTTGCTGGATTAGTTCGGTGGCGGCGTCTATGATAGCTTCTTTTATATCGGAGGAATTTTTCATATTAGCTTTCACCCCTTTCTGTATTATATGCAAAAAACATATGTATTGAACATTGTATAAAACGTTGTTCAAATATATGATACTGAACGGTGTTCAAAAAGTCAAGAAAAAGTTTAACTCACCTCTATTCCCAATTCATTCAGCAAACTCAAAACTTCAGGGAATGAGAACCTCGCCTCCCTCATTTTATTGGAAGAAATATCTATCAGATATCCCGCTGCGTCGCGGAAATCAGCTTTGCGCATATCGCATTTGGAAAACTGAGTTGCTTCCAGCTTGCATCCCTTAAAAATACTTTCTTTTAAATTACATCCGTCGAACGCAGAATCTTGTATTATGTTTCCTGAAAAGTTAAACTTCATAAAGTTCATATCGATAAATGTATTATATTTCAAAAGGCAATCCGTCAGCTTATGAATTGGCTCGGCTATTTTTCCCGCGGGTAATAATTCGGTCCAGTGAACACCCACCAAATTGCA
>JAEWPN010000010.1 GCA_023399455.1 Bacillota bacterium | reverse complement strand
GTATAAAAGTGCCGCAAACCGTCTTTTTTCCTCGATAGTTGCCGTATTTGCGTCATATTTTTTCTTTCGCATAAGCTCTGCCGCCATGGAAAATTCGTCCGGTCCATTTCCGTCTTCCTTCATTCTTTCGATAGCCTCGGATATAACATTTTTATTGATTCCCTTCTTTAGGAGATCCTGTTCCATCCGTTTCAGGCTCTTATTCTCCATATTATATTCGATGAAGTCATCACAATACCGCTTATCGTCCACATATCCATAGGATTTCACATATTCCAAAGCTATTTCTATGAGTTCCTGTGTATACTCTCCCTGCTTTAATTTATCACGAAGCTGTCTTTCCGTATAGGATTTAGATTTTAAAAGGTTCATGCAGCGAAGCTTCGCCCGTTTAGGAAGCACCTCGGACATCAGGTCATTGTATACCTTCGCATCGACTTCTTCCTTTTCCTTTAAACCGTATAGACGCAATTCGCCTTTGTATACTACAAAGGCGAATTCATCATCGATATATACCTTAACTCTTTTCTTATCCAACTCTTCTATCTTTGTTACAACCATATTTTCATACTCAACTTTTTATTCCGCTTTTTTCTTCTCCGAAGTTTTCTTCTTTTCCGACGTCTCATCCGCCTTTTCTATCGAATCGCTGCTTAAGCCGAAATGCTCCCGCACCTTCTTCTCGATCTCCGCACACACCGCCGGATTGTCCTTCAGATACTGCTTCGCATTCTCTCGGCCCTGTCCCACCTTATTTCCCTCGTAGGCGTACCATGCTCCGCTTTTATTGACAATATTGACTTCCGATGCCAAATCCAGCACATCGCCAGCAAAAGAGATTCCTTCTCCGAACATAATATCAAATTCCGCTTCTTTAAACGGAGGGGCTATTTTATTTTTAACAACCTTTACCCTCGTTCTATTTCCAACAATTTCTCCGCTCTGCTTTAGCGATTCGATTCTTCTTACGTCGAGGCGGACGGAGGAGTAGAATTTAAGTGCGCGTCCGCCGGTAGTTGTCTCCGGATTCCCGAACATAACACCTACTTTCTCACGAAGCTGATTGATAAATATTACCGTACAATTGGATTTGCTGATTACCGCCGTCAGCTTTCTAAGGGCCTGCGACATCAAACGCGCCTGAAGTCCCACATGACTGTCGCCCATATCGCCGTCTATTTCTGCTTTAGGCACAAGTGCTGCCACCGAGTCCACTACAACGATATCAATTGCCCCGGAACGCACCATCGTCTCTGTGATTTCCAGCGCCTGCTCACCGTTATCAGGCTGGGAAATATACAAGTTGTCTACATCCACCCCGATATTCTTCGCATAGGCAGGGTCCAGCGCGTGCTCTGCATCGATGAAACCAGCTATCCCGCCTCTCTTCTGTACTTCTGCAATCATATGTAAGGTAACTGTGGTCTTACCGCTGGATTCCGGCCCGTATATCTCCACGACTCTTCCCTTGGGTATTCCGCCCAGGCCCAACGCGATATCGAGACTTAAGGCCCCCGTAGGAATGGTTTCCACATTCATCTGTGCGCTGGAATCTCCCAGCTTCATAACCGCACCCTTTCCGTACTGCTTTTCTATCTGTACCAGTGCCGCATCAAGCGCTTTCAATCTTTCTTCTCTTTCCATCTCTTTTCTCCTTAACCTATAATTAAAACACAACCCTGTGTTTATATGACACAATCAGAACATAGGTTCTTTCTATAAAAATAATAAAACAAATGTTCGATTTTGTCAATGTGTTTTCACTCTTTTATCATAAAATATTAAGAGTTCCTTCCTCATCCCTTTTCCAACATTATCTCAATATTCTTCGCATCTTTATGGAACCTTTGGCTGAAACGCCGGATTTGCATTCTAATATCGCTATAGTTTTCATGAACAGTTCTCCTTTAATTTATCATATCTTTCTCTAAATAACAATACCGGAAGCTTTTATCTTCCGGTAATTATTAATAATTTTATTTCAATATTTCTCCATATAAGGCTTATAATCATCAAAGGTAACCGTAATGAAACCGTCGTCATAATTCATCCCCACCTCCATGCCGAGAGGGGTATAGAAGATGATCGTACTTCCTTCCGTTAAATGATACATGAGCTCCTGATCCGACATTTCATCCAGTGCACCACCGTTCTGGACTTCGCTCTTGTTCCTGAAAGCCTGCAGGAATTCATCATTGACTCTAAGAATGCTGCCGTTATCAATGACCACTCCGTTCTCCATATCTATATTGATGCAATATAGTTGATAGTCCTGCCAGTAGTCCGTATAAATCTCCTCACTGAACACCACGCTCATGATTTCCTCATCCATGTAGGTGACGTAACCGCCGGCATATACATAAAAGTACTCATTGCTTAGCATATACTTTGAATATTCTCTTATATACTCCTCGAAATATACTTTCTCATCCTCAATAATACCATTCAGAATATCCTTGTTCGGCGCATCCCCTTTAATTACAGGATAATCAATTTCAATACTGATATTTCCGTCGTTCTCTTCATAACTATAATTTTCCCACAAAATGGAATAATCAAGATCAGTGCGTATGGCATCCTCTAATTCCATATAGTAATCCAAAGAACCTCCGCTCTCCCACTCCGGATAAGCAAAGTCGGAATACGGTTCATCTTCCATATACGGTATGTTTTCCCGTATATCGACGCCGCTTCGTTCCTGCATTTCCTTTCGCCCGGATATGTCATCAATAAGAAATACCGTCAGTAAAAAAGCTGCAAGCAGCATGATCACTGCCGCCGACACGGAAAGTATAAGCACCGAATAGTCTGTCTTATCTTTCCCGTAATTTGGCATTCGAGGAAAAGGATTTCGAGAATAATTATTTTGTGAATAATTTCTATCAATAACAGGTCTCCCGGATATCGCTTTCTGAGTAAAAGATTTTTCAGGCAAAGGCTTTTCAGGCAGAAAATTCTTCGTATTATCCTGATAATAGCTTCCTGAATAATTATTCCTATTATAATTATGTAAAGGCGGTGTATACGGCTGGCCTTGGTCATTATTCCGCACTCCGCTGAACACCCCGTTCTCGTACTTTCTATTGCTGCCGTCTTCTAAACCCGGTTGTTCCATAATCCATCCTCCCCATGATGTTCTTATTTCTTACCGAAAGTAATCTCTTCATCATGCTCCAAGATACACTGTCTCATGAGAATCAATGCGTTAGACACCGTCGTTTCCCTTATCTTAGCTCGATTTCCACTAAAATGGTATCGCTTTACCGTCACCCTGCCGCACACGTTACATGCGATATATACAAGGCCTACCGGCTTCTCCTTTGTTCCGCCGTCCGGTCCTGCAATTCCTGTAACCGCCACCGCCACGTCAGCTTTTGAAATTCCTGCCGCTCCTTTTGCCATAGCCTCCGCCGTCTCTTCGCTAACTGCACCTTTTTTCTCAAGCAAAGACTTCTTCACGCCGAGGACCTTTCTTTTGGCCTTATTGGAATAAGTGATATATCCTGATTTATAAGTGTTGGATACGCCGGGGACGTTGATAAGCCTTGCCGCCAGCATCCCTCCCGTGCAGGACTCCGCCGTGCTCACACTCAGATGCCTTTCCTCAAGCAGATCGACTACCGCTTTTTCTAAGGTTACATCCGTATCCATAGTATAGATAGTATTTCCGAACCGTCTCGTCAGCTCCTCGAGCATAGGCATAAGGAACATCTGTGCCTCCTCTTCATCCGCAGCACTGGCCGTAACACGAAGGTGTACCTCGCTGTTTTTCGCATAAGGGGCGATGGTCGGGTTGCTCTGCCCGTCGATCAAATCCTTTACCACCGTCTCCACCTTACTCTCCCCGACACCGCAGATTTTTACCGTCCGAGAATAAATGGTCCCATTTTTTTCACCAGATAAATAAGGTATAATACTTTTTTCGAACATCGGTATCAATTCGTTCGGAGGGCCGGGAAGAAGAATTACTTTCTTGCTTTTCCCTTCTATGATCACTCCGGGAGCTGTACCATTCTCATTGTCTACAACAATGGCTCCCTCCGGTATCAGTGCCTGCTTCCAGTTATTTTCTGTCAGCTCCAGATTTCTCCTCAGGAAAAATTCCTCGATAGACTTTCTGGAAGGCTCGTGCATCTCTAATTTTCTGCCCATCACCTTCGCCGCAGTCTCTTTTGTCAAATCGTCCGCCGTGGGTCCTAATCCACCGGAAAGTATGACGATGTCCGAACGCTCAAGTGCGGTTTTTATTACATTCGCCAGGCGATCCTCATTGTCCCCGACCACGCTCTGATAAAAGCAGGACAATCCCAAATCTGCACATCTTTCGGCAAGATAAGCAGCATTAGTATTTATTATATTGCCGAGCAATAACTCCGTTCCTACCGCAATTAATTCCACTACCATCTTTCTCATCCTCTTTGCAGCCTGCATTGGCCACTATTTCACATCTATCATTATTTCTTTATTCTTTACGATATAATCTACCAGAGAAACTATTGTCAATATGAGCGCAACCCACATAACGATAGTCGTAAGCAGATTTAAAGGCTCCAGATCTGCAATCATAAGGCAAATCATTATCATTTGGAAGGTGGTCTTAAATTTCCCCCAATAACTGGCCGCAATAACCACACCATTATCGGAAGCCACCAAGCGGAAACCGCTGATAATAAACTCACGGGCGATGATAACGATGACGATCCAGGACGGAATGCTCTTAAGTTCCACCAGACAGATGAGTGCCGAGCATACGAGCAGCTTATCTGCAAGGGGATCCATAAATTTCCCGAAATTTGTTACGAGATCATTCTTCCTCGCAAGATATCCATCCAGCCAATCCGTAAGGCTTGCTATAATAAATATAGCCAAGGCTATCCATTTACTCGCCTCTCCTGCAACGGGAACCAATGTGAAAAACACAAAAAAAGGAATCATAATTACTCTGAAAATAGTTAACTTATTCGGTAAATTCATCATATATCTCTCCTATCAAATCATATTCATAAGAACCAGTCACTCTCACCTTTACGAAATCTCCGCTCATCAAAGTCTTATCCGTATTGATGAACAAATAGCCATCCACATTAGGTGCATCCTTATAAGTTCTGGCAACATATGCGTCCTCATCCGCCACCTTACCCTCTATCATGGCATACAGCACCTTCCCTACCATATTTTCTGCCGCCTCATAAGCGATATCCTGTTGCAGCTCCATAAGCTGTGCTTTTCTGTCTTCCTTGACTTCCTCCGGTATCTGGTCCTCCATCTCAGCCGCCGGCGTATCTTCCTCCGGCGAATAGGTAAATACCCCCAAACGGTCGAATTTCATCTCCTCAACAAATTCTAACAGTGTCTCGTGGTCTGCCTCCGTTTCTCCCGGGAAACCGGTAATTAACGTCGTCCGCAAGCATATATCAGGAATGCTGCTTCGCAGCTTCATTACAATATCCCTTATTTCCTGGCTGTCTGTCCGCCTCCCCATACGCCGTAAGATAGTATCTGAGCCATGCTGGATGGGAATATCCAGATAATTACAGATCTTCTTTTCCTGCTTTATGGTTTCTATCAATTCATCCGTGATCTCTTCCGGGTAACAATACAGAATACGGATCCAGTAAATCCCCGAAACCTCACAAAGCATGCGGAGTAATTGAGACAGTTTCTTTTCTCCGTACAGATCCTTGCCATAAAGAGTCGTCTCCTGGGCTACCAGCACGAGCTCCTTCACACCGCCCGCCGCCAGCTTCTCTGCCTCGGATACGAGCTTTTCCATGGGAACGCTTCGGTAACTGCCTCTCACCTTGGGAATGATGCAGTAAGTACAATGCTTTTCGCACCCTTCTGCGATTTTCAGATAAGCATAATGCCCGCCCGTAGTCACAACGCGCTTTTTATCTCCAAGGGGCTCTGAATCCAAGGGTTCAATATGATTCTCACCCTTTCCTGCCAGTACCGATTCTACGGTTTCCACGATCTTATCGATGGCCGACGTGCCGATAATTGCGTCCACTTCCGCTATTTCTTCCTGAATCTCCTTCTGGTAGCGCTGTGCCAAACAGCCCGTCACAATTAAGGCCTTTAATTGTCCGGTCTTTTTTAACTCCGCCATCTCCAGAATCGTATTGATGCTTTCCTCCTTCGCATCGCCGATAAAACAGCATGTGTTGACCACAATAATGTCGGCCTGCGCCTCATCGTCCGTAAAAGAGTACCCCTTTTCCGACAGCATCCCCAGCATCACCTCGGAATCAACCAGATTTTTATCACATCCCAGTGATACGAATAAAATTTTCATATGTGCTCCTCAAAATGAATATGCCCGCATAATTCACGGGCACAAAATTTACAATCGGTTATTTTTCAGACTGAGCTTCGTCCTCGCTCAAAATCTTTATTTTCCCCTGATTTAATTCTTCTACCGCAACAGACAGAGGTTTCTTCCCTTCGTCGTCTACCAAAGCATCTTCGCCCGCAATCAACTGTCTCGCACGCTTAGAAGTCGCCATAACAATGGAATATCTACTGTTAACTACCGGAGCCTCTCCCGGCTCTACCTCGCTATTTACTACTTTCATTAAATCAGAATAAGATGGATGTAACATTATTTTTCTCCTTTCACAAGCGCCTGAAGCTCTTGTCTCATATTTTCTATAAATTCTTTATTTCTAATGGGGGCATCATGTGCTGCCGTAATCAAATTATGCAATTGCCTCGTACATGATTCCAAATCATCGTTAACTACGATAAAATCATATTTTTCTATTCCCTGTGCCTCTTCCGTCGCCCTGCTTAAGCGCTTTTCGATTACCTCCGGCGGCTCCGTCCCCCGCTTAGTCAGACGATTTTCCAATTCCTTCGCCGACGGCGGCATAACGAACAATAAAAGGGCCGTGGGAAATTTCTCCTTTATCTCAAGAGCTCCCTGAATCTCTATCTCCAGAATAACGTCCTTGCCCATATTGAGCTGCTCTTCCACATACTTTCTGGGCGTGCCGTAGTAGTTCTCGCAGTAGGTCGCGTATTCGATCAGCCCGTCCTGCTTTATCTCTCCCTCGAAACTTTCCTTCGTCACGAAAAAATATTCTCTGCCCTCCTGCTCCTTCGGCCTCGGCGCACGGGTCGTCATCGATATGGATAATGAATAATTATCATATGTCTTAAGAAGCTGCTCCATCAAGGTTCCTTTGCCGGCCCCCGAAAAGCCCGACACTACCACCAAAATTCCTTTACGTTTCATCTGTCTCTCCACTTTCTGCCTGTGCCCTGTTCGCAATTGTCTCCGGCAGAAGCGCCGATAATACCAACTGATTATTCTCCATAACAAGCACCGCTTTCGTTTTTCTCCCCTGCGTTGCATCAATTGCCATTCCAGATTCCTTGGCATTTTGCACCATACGCTTTACAGGCGCAGAATCCGGACTGACGATCGCAATTATCTTACCGGTATTTACTATATTCCCAAAACCAATATGAATCAACTTATTCATGGTATTTTATCCTACTCTATATTCTGTATTTGTTCGCGGACTTTTTCTATTTCCGTCTTCAATTCGATAGCACGGTTAGAAATCTCCAAATCGTTGGCTTTCGACAGTATCGTATTGGCCTCTCTGTTCATCTCCTGCGCGATAAAATCCAACTTTCTTCCAATGCTTCCGCCCTCGATCAACGTGCTCTTTGTCGTCTCAATATGGCTCTTTAAACGCACCAGTTCTTCATCCACGCATACCTTATCCGCAAAAAGAGTAACCTCCATAAGGAGTATGTTCTCATCCATCTGCGTATCCTCTAAAAGTTCCTTTACTTTTTCACGGAGCTTGTCCTTATATTCGGCAACCAGCTGAGGGGAACGCTCAGTAATAAATTCCACGTGGGAAAGCATTACATTTAGTTTACTGATCAAGTCTTCCCTGAGATTTTCGCCCTCTTTTATCCTGGTCTCTACAAAATTCTCCGAGGCCCCTTTAATCGCCTTATCCAGAACCTTCCATATTTCCTCTTCATCAGGGCTCTGCTCTTCCATCGCCAGCACCTCCGGATATCTGGAAAGAGCGGAAACGCGAATGTCGTTATCCAGATGAAAATCCTCCGCCATCTGCTCTAAGTATCCCATATATTCGGCAGCAATGTCCTTATTATATTTAATACAGACGTTGTTTTCCGTAAAGTCCTCATACGTAATGAAAATGTCGACTTTTCCTCTCTGGATATAATTTTTCAGCTCAGCGCGGATTGCCGCCTCGAAAAAGTTGAGCTTTTTGGGCATCTTAATATTTACATCCAAATATCTGTGATTAACGGATTTCATCTCTACCGTAATCTTGCGGTCTGCCTCCGCCGCTTCGTATCTCCCGAAGCCAGTCATGCTCTTGATCATCGATTTACCCTCTCCAACTGCACGCTCTATGCGTACTTCATATTATTATAGAATACCAATTCCGCCTCGTCAAGATGAACCCGCCGAAAAACACGCACATTCAGTTGAAATACAATGCAAAATATTGTAGAATCAAAGCCGTAGCACTATTTTATTTAATTGAAAAGAGAGGTACTCATATGGCATTCGATGGAATTACCATTGCAAATATTGTAAAGGATTTAAATGACAGCCTTATAGGAGGGCGCATATATAAAATCGCACAGCCGGAAAACGACGAACTGCTTCTTACCATAAAGGTCAGCGGCGGTCAGAAAAGATTATTCATTTCAGCAGGTGCTTCCCTCCCTCTGATTTATTTGACGGATAGCAACAAGCAAAGTCCCATGACCGCACCGGGCTTTTGCATGCTTCTTAGGAAACATATTCAAAACGGCAGAATAATCAGCGTTACCCAGCCGGGACTGGAACGAATCGTTCAAATAGAAATTGAACATCTAAACGAGCTGGGCGATTTATGCACAAAGAAACTTATCGTTGAGATTATGGGAAAGCACAGCAATATCATTTTTGTTAATGACGAAAATATAATCATCGACAGCATAAAGCATATTTCGGGCATGGTCAGCAGTGTGAGGGAAGTACTTCCCGGCAGGCATTATTTTATACCGGAGACCATGGACAAGGCTGATCCGCTTACAGCATCCGAGGAAGATTTCACTCGTCAAATCAGTAAAAAAAGTATGCCTGTATACAAAGCCATTTACAGTACCTATACCGGATTTTCGCCGACGATTTCCCATGAGCTTTGCTGCCTCGCGAAAATTGACGGGGATTATCCCGTAGCTTCTCTTTCTCCCGAACGCATGCACACCCTTTATGCAGAGTTCTCCGCTCTTATCTGTGCTGTGAAAAATGGTGATTTCTTTCCTAACATCATCTATGATAACAAAACTCCGGTGGAATTCGCATCCGTTCCGTTGACCATGTACGGGGAAAGCCAAAGGGTTCTCTGCGATTCCATAAGCCATGTGCTGGAGGAATATTACGCCCGGAAAAATGCGGTTACAAGAATCCGTCAAAAATCTGTGGACCTGCGCAAGATTGTGCAGACTGCGCTGGAGAGAAATATCAAAAAGTATGATTTACAGCTACGTCAAATGAAAGATACCGAAAAGAGGGAAAAATACAAGGTGTACGGAGAACTTCTGAACACTTACGGCTATGAAGTGAAACCTGGCGCAGAATCCATGGTTGCATTGAATTACTATACCAACGAAGAAATCACAATTCCTCTGGATCCTACTTTAACTGCCACGGAAAACGCGAAAAAATATTTCGAAAAATATAACAAATTGAAACGGACCTTTGAAGCCTTGTCTGAATTGACACTTGAAGTAAAGGCGGAAATCGAACATCTGGAATCCATCAGTACCGCACTGGATATCGCCCTCCTGGAGGAGGACCTCGTTCAGATCAAGGAGGAGCTGATCGAGAACGGTTATGTCCGCAGAAAGGGCAGCGCAAAAAAAGAAAAGATCACGAGCAAACCATTCCATTATATGAGCAGCGACGGCTTCCATATTTATGTAGGAAAGAATAATTATCAGAATGAAGAAATCACCTTTAAGCTGGCTTCAGGAAACGACTGGTGGTTTCATGCCAAGGGCATTCCCGGCTCCCATGTCATTGTAAAAACAGGCGGTGCAAAGCTGCCCGACCGTACCTTTGAAGAGGCATCCAGGCTTGCCGCCCACTATTCCAAGGCTAAGGGGCAGGATAAGGTGGAAATCGATTATACGGAAAAGAAAAATATTAAGAAGCCTAATGGGGGAAAACCCGGTTTTGTCATATATTATACTAACTATTCCATGGTAATCGATTCGGATATCAGTTCTTTGCAGCCTGTAAACGAATAGATGAATATTTCCGTAAAGATTGGCGCGAGAATAAAAAAAGAGTTCAAGGAGTTGTATGTAATGGTAAATAATAGAGAAAATTCAGTAATTAAGAAATTAACCAGGGAAGAATTGATTTCCGTATATACTACACATTCTGTGAGACATTTTCCGGCAGATGAGAGGAAGCCTGTTTCTTCCATTAGCCGGATGGCTGAGGAGGGTATTTATGCCGGCTATGGGTTATATAAGGAAACGGATACCGAGCTATTGTGTTATGCTTTCTTTACGGTTCTTCCCGGATGCCGAAATATCTTGTTAGATTATTTTGCAGTAATGGAACAATACCGCAGCGAAGGAATCGGTTCTTATTTTCTTGAGAAAATGAAACACTCTCTTCCGAATTGCGACGGTATATTGATCGAGACAGAAAACCCAGATTATGCAAAAGATGAAAGCGAACGGCTTATCAGAGATAAACGAATTTCTTTTTATGAGAGAAACGGGGCTTATTCTGCGGGTATTCTAGCGGAAATATTCGGCGTGCATTATAGAATTCTTTTTCTTCCGGTTCTGAAATCTCCCGCACAGGGCACTTTACTTTCGGATTTCGATTCCATTTACAGATATATGGTACCGCCGGAATATTATAAGAAGTATATTCATATCTCCGGTATATAGTTATGTAAAAACGGCGTCGCTTACCGCATACGCCGTTTTGAATTAATAATAAGTTTTATAAAACTCCGCTGGTAAATAAGGTTTTTACATGCTCTACTTCTTCCTGTGTTGCCTTGGAAGCCGGTACGTAGTATGATTTTTCTCTTGCAATCTGATATAATTCTTCCTGCGACTGTTCGCATGTGTTCCTGAATTGCTTTAATGTCTGCTTCAGTTCCTTGTTTTCCGTCTGAGGAATCATCTCGCCGAAACGAACGAGTTCTCCGTTAATACCTGCCAAGGTATCCGCTACCATTGTTTTTTCCTGCATTCTCTCACCCTCCTACTGCAAAAATTTCATAAGCTGCTGTTTATTGTCCATCGCCGATTGCGCGCCTTTTTCAAAAAATTGTTTCACATTGGAGTCGGTGGCGCATTCCGCATATTCTGTCAGCTTGCAGTGAGTAGTGTCATACCCGCCAATTAAATGACGAAGATTCTGTAAGTCTAATTCAGATAAATTAGTCATGATCTTGTGTAACCTCCTAATAAAATATTTTCATTCCTATTATTACCAGAGGGTTCATTTCTATACATGTAATTCTTTCTATTCTTAATAAAGTTCACCTTTTAAATTTAGAATATTCCAATATGCTCTGCTAAAATCTTTATCCCCAGCAATATCAGTACTGCGCCTCCCGCGATTTCCGACTTTGCCTTATATTTCATCCCGAATCGGTTTCCTGCTTTCACGCCCGCCATGGATAAAATAAATGTAACTGTACCGATAACGACTATTGCCGTAAAAATATTCACATCCAAAAAAGCAAAGGTAATTCCTACCGCCAGCGCATCGACACTTGTAGCCGCTGCAAGAATGAACATTTCCTTGGGCGCAAGGGAATCATTGCTCTCTTCCGTTTTCCCCCATACTGCCTCTCTAATCATATTGGCACCAATTAACAATAGTAAAAGGAATGAGATCCAATGATCCACTGCCGCAATTTCATCCCGGAACCGTATTCCCAGCATATATCCGACGGCGGGCATTAATGCCTGAAAGCTTCCAAACCATCCAGCTACTGCCGCCGCTTTTTTTATCGTCATCCTCTGCATAGCGAGTCCCTTACAGACAGCTACTGCAAAAGCGTCCATGGATAAGCCTGCGGCAAGCGTAAATAATGTAATCAAATCCATTTTTCTTTTGCCTCCGCCGTTTACTACCTGTAAATAATATAGTATAATTTTTTTTATAACTTTTAAATTTGAAACGAAACAAATTTGAATAATATGGGGGAACATACATGGAAACAATTAACGCAGACATACAAAAAGAAATAAGTCTACCAAGATTACTTTGCTATATTTTTATTCCTACTTCGTTACTGACCGCAGTTTATATTTTTATAGGATTTTTGCAAAATAAAATCCCTTCACTTTTATTGTTCTTTCTCTTGGCAGTCTTTATCTTATTTCCAATTGAATTAGGTATTGTTCTATATTCAAGTAAAAAAGAATATGGCAGTTATTCATTAAAAAGCTCGTTTTTATTTCATAACAGAATGAGCTGGTGGAAAATACTTCTATATGGTTTTTTCCTATTCGCTTTTGCAGGCATTATGTCTGTAACCATAGCTCCTTTGGAAAATCTCCTGTTCGCTCCGGTATCCAATCGTCTGGCACCACTTATTCCCGTATATTTTGATTGGACTAATATCGAATATCTCAAGCAATATCCTAATGATATATTAATATTAACTTGTATTGGATATTTTATTCTCAATGTTATAGTTGGCCCGATTATTGAAGAGCTCTTTTTCAGAGGCTACCTCACATCAAAAATAAGAAGATTTGGGGCTTTTGCACCATTGATAATTACTATGCTGTTTTCCTTATATCATCTATGGCTTCCCTTCAATAATCTATTTAGAATTTTTGTATTTCTGCCTGCCTCATTTATTGCTTGGAAGAAGAAAAACATCTATATATCAATAACATTTCATTGTATGTGCAACTTGTTTTCAACTATATCCTTTATTACTGCAGTATATTCTATATAAAGCACATTAGGATGATGCTGACCAAGCTATTGTTAATGCTGTTCATATAAGGAGAATTACGTGTGAATTTATATCATTATTTTGAAAAGGAAAAAGGACCATTTGTCAATCTTTCAGAATTACCGTTGGATGAAGCTCAGAAAATTCAAGATAACTTACAAAATGAGGGGAAAGTCTTTGCGACAAGAAGAAATGCACAGTACCTCTCCCGCAGAAGATATTTAGAACAACTGACTCGAAAAATGTTCATCGAAAAGGGGGGACTTCCTATCAGACAAACTCCATATTATATGGTGGTTGAAGAATGTCCCTGGCTGAATACATGGTATAAAACCGCGGATCATATTAGAATTCCAATAAGTGAATTTGACTTAAAAACCTTATCGTTTACTTACGGAGATACTTTTCCTACGTTCAGCCCTAAAGTTACGGATCACTTGGAATTCAGAAAAACTGTTTATACTTATGATGAAATACTAAAAGTTATCAACGAATATGGGCTCCCTCAAAATGATTGGAAGGAGCCCATATTTGCACAACCTGCTTACGTTGAAGTTCAGGTATGGTCCGACTGGCCCATCGCGCAATATCGATCGCAGGAGTAATTTATCGCTTTTATCTGACTCTTTTTGCGATTTTTCAAAAATTTATCCATTCGTTGATAAGGCCTTCATGGTCATTCATCCAACTATGTGCCGCATCTAGCGGTTCACCGTCATATTCTTCAATCACACCCATAAGATCACCAAGTTCAGCCTCTGTCATTTTAAAATTCTTTAGAAATGCCGTAACCTCCGGCATATCTTCTTCCAGACCTTTTCTGGAATATTTATGAATATTCTCAACCTCACCAAATACACCTTTGGGATCCTCCAGCACTTTTAAATCCCACTTTGCAAACATCCAATGAGGTGCCCATCCGGTAACTACAATAGAGCTGTTTGCATCAATTGCTTTTCCTAATGCGGCCGTCATGGTCGGTCCGCTGCCGGTCAGGAGTTTATAATCCAGAGCATATTCCTCTACCGCCTTTTCTGCAGCTGCCATCAAACCTGCGCCTGCGTCTATTCCTATGATTTCGCCGCCAAACATACCTTTATTGTCATTAAGCTCTTCAATACTGTCTATTTCAACATATGAAGGTACGATTAATCCCAGAAGCGCGTTTTCATATGATATACCCAAATCCACCATATCATCCCCATATTTTTCAATATAGCTTTCATGAGTTACCGGGAGCCAGACATCCAGGAAAGCATCGGTATTTCCGCTTGATACAGAAGTGAATACAGGAGCAGCATCAGCCATAGTCAGCTCAACCTCATATCCCATTTTCTCCTCGAGCACAGCTGCCGCAAGGTTCGTCATTGCGATACCCTCCGCCCAATTGACATATGCCAGTTTAACAGTTCCTTTCGTGTCCTTATCTTCTGTTCTGCCACACCCTGTTGCGGCCACGGCTATCAATAACACTGATACAAGCATTAAAGTTATTTTTTTTAACATAATATCCTCCTGATTTCTTGGCTTGATTTATTGTAAGGTCATTTACCCAGTGATTTTTTTATGAACTCTTTTCCCGACTTTTGTGGTGTTGAGCCGAGACATTGTGTAATACGGTCAAGCAGCATAGCCATGATGACTACAGCCAGCCCCCCTTCAAAGCCTTTCCCGATATTCATTTGTGTTATGCCTTCATAGACGGTTCTGCCAAGACCGTCGGCTCCAATCATAGCCGATATGACTACCATGGAAAGAGAAAGCATGATAGTTTGATTCAGCCCTGCCATAATAGTAGGAACCGCAAGAGGGATCCGAACTTTAAAAAGCAGCTGTGCAGGGGTCGAGCCAAATGATTTAGCCGCTTCCACTACATCCGCAGGCACCTGACGGATTCCGAGGTTTGTCAAGCGTACGATAGGCGGCATGGCAAATATGATGGTTGCTACCGCACCGGGGACAGTACCCAGATCAAAGAAATATACCGCCGGAATTAAGTACACAAAGGCCGGCATCGTTTGCATAAAATCCAATATCGGCCGTATGATCTTGTTTGCTGCATCGCTTTTCGACATAAGAATACCAAGAGGCAAACCGATAAGCAAAGCAATCAAAGTTGAGGCGCCGACTAAGGCCAGCGTTTGCATGGTCTTATCCCAAAGGTTAAGATTATATATGAGAGAAAGACCAATTCCGGCAAAAATCGCAAGCCCCTTTCCTGCAATCCACCACGCGAAAAGAACGACCAGAATTATAAAAACAAAAGCCGGTATAATGGTAAGAAGCCAGCTTGTGCCATCAATAACTCCGGAGAGAGCTTCCTTTATCGAGGTAAAGAATCCACTAAAATTTTGTGTCATCCAGTCAATGCCTTTTTCCACGAAACTACCCACTGGAAGTTTTTCACTAAACATAGTAAGGTTCCCTCCCTTCTCCTGCAATACCGGCAAGCACAGTAGACTTAAAAATAATTCCTTTTAACTTTTTATCTGTGTCCACCACCGCAACGGGATAATTTGAATACAAAAACAACGGGATAATTTCATCAATTGACGATTCGGGGCCTACTGTTTTAATGTTGTCATCAATAATAGATGCCAGATCCTCCTTACCTTCCTTTATCAGCGAAGACACCTGTTCAATTGTGACGATTCCCAGCAGCATATTGCTTTTATCTGTTACAAAAAGGCTTGAAATGCCTAAATCTTTCATTTTGCGAACAGCCATGCGAATTCCCGATTTTTCGAGAACCAGTGCTTCAGCATCACGCATGATTGCAGAGGCTGTAATAATCTTTGCCCGGTTTACATCCTGTGTGAATTCACGGACATAATCATCCGCAGGACTTTGAAGAATTTCTTCAGCGGTACCGATTTGAACAATATTGCCATCCTTCATAATTGCAATTCTGTCTCCGATTTTCAGCGCTTCGTCCAAATCGTGTGTTATAAATATTATTGTTTTTTTCAATTTATGCTGCAAGGACAGAAGTTCATTCTGCATGTCCTTACGAATCAACGGGTCAAGGGCACTGAATGCTTCATCCATCAGAAGAATGTCTGCTTTTGTTGCGAGAGCTCTTGCAAGTCCCACCCTTTGCTGCATGCCGCCCGACAATTCATTTGGTTTTGCATTTCCATATCCTTTTAACCCTACAGTTTCCAACATTTCCTGCGCTTTTTGTTTACGTATTTCCGCTTTTACATCTTGTATTTCCAATCCAAATGCCACATTTTCCAGTACGGTTTTATGCGGCAAAAGTGCAAAGTTCTGAAAAACCATCGCGATTTTTTTTCTCCGCACTTCTCGAAGATGTGCGGCAGATACTTTCGTAATATCTTGATCATCAATGAAAACACTACCTCCCGTGGGCTCTATTAAACGATTTAAACAACGTATAAGCGTCGACTTTCCGCTGCCTGATAAGCCCATAACAACAAATATTTCTCCTTCTTCAACCGTGAAGGAAGCATTATTCACACCAACACTATGCTTGTGCTTTTTTAAAATATTGGCTTTATCCGCACCGTCTTGCAACATAGTTATGACTTGTCTTGGCGTCGGACCAAATATTTTGTATAGCCCTTTGATTTCAACTTTTGGCATACATCTCCTCCTTATTTTTTCAAAGTAACAACACTGTATTATTTTCAAGTTGTTTCTTTAATGCTAACATAAATAAAAATATGTGTCAAATTTAAAGCATATACAAAATAAGTAAGATTTCAGCACTATAAATATCATTTAGACAAAAAAGCAGATTCTCCGTTATGGAAAATCTGCTTGATATACCAGTTATTTATTTTGAATACAAAAAATTCTTCACTCTCTCATGACAGTTTTCATCACCGACGTAATAAAGGATATCTCCCTCTGTGATTACCGCATATGGTCCGGGGGATATAATAATTTGTTCTCCGCGCCGTATCGCAATGACAGTTGCCGCAGTATTATGCCAAAAATTACTTTCCGAAAGGTTTTGACCTATATAAGATGCCTGTTCCGTAATAGCAATTTCAAAAGGTGAAAATGGATTCACTACACGAAAACGTTCTGTTTTGTACATTAACTCGGTAACCATCGTTTTTAACTCGGTGCTTTGCGTAATTTGTTGCTCTATACTGTTTAGAATATGCTTTTTCAGCCCACTCATCTGACTGACTGAATCAAACTTATTAATGAAATCCATGGCTAGTTTTCTGGACTTAATAAGAACTCCGCTGCCCTTTGTAATTTCCACAATTTTCATATCCGACAGCACGCATACTGCACGCCTGGCCGTTTCGGAGGAAACTCCATATTGGCTTGCTAAAGAGGAGCGAACATATATCTTTTCGCCTTCCGAATAATCACCATAAGCGATCTTGGCTGCGATATCTGCAGCAATCTGCTGATATTTTGGAATGTCAATTTTCATGTTAAACCTCAGTTATTAGTAAATAATTATGGAAGCGATAATACAGTCTGTATCGTTATCGATATATAGTATAAAACAATCCATGTGATTTTACAAGATATAAAATATTTGCTGATTCCAATTTCTCATATTGTTTTATAAGGCCTGTTGATTCATTATTTTATCCATAAATCTAAATACAGAAAAATGTTGCAAAACAATAGCATAACAAGGTAATATATTTAGATAAATAATATGAAAGGTGAAGAATTATGGGAAAAGTAAAGTTGACTGTTGTTAGCAGTAAATGCAGATGTGGATATAGTAAAACGGGAGACGAATATATCATCGATGACATCTGCCCGCCCCTATGCCACGAGCTTTGGAACTGTGCTTATCCAATGGTGTATGCACTCAAAAACGGTGCTTCTCTCGATTATGGTAATCAAACAGCTAAAATGTTTGATGTAAAATGCCCGGACAACGGCAGAGTCGTTCTGCACGGGGAAGTGATTGAATAATTAAAAATGACATTTCGTCTCCCTTATTGCGGCAGCGGCGCGTCTTTAAAATCATATAGAACACCGTCTGCGATTTTCTGTATGGCAGCCCACTGCTCCTTTGACGCTTCATCAAACACTCCATATACAACCATTCCAGCTAGCTTAACACTCTGAATCGCCTGCAAAATATCCTCGAATACCACACATTCCTTAGGCGCTGCACCAAGTTTATCCGCAGTGTACAGAAACACCTCGGGACTGGACTTGCCCAAACCCACCTCATCTGTGGAACAAACGACATCAAACATCTCTATAATACCGTGCCCTCGAAGCGACGGTTCGTAAAGAGCTGCAGGCAGACTGGTAGCTATGCCAAGTTTAACGCCGCTCTCTTTGACTGCAGTAAGAAACTCCCTGGCATACGGCTTTAGCGCAACGGTATGACCGTATGCATGTACCGCCATAGCATTCCATTCTTTCAGCAGTTCATCTACGCTGACCGGAAGGCCGAACCTCTCAATAGTATATGCTGCGGTCTCCTGAAAGCTGAGTGCGCAGACAGCACTAATATAATCAGGCGGCATCTCTATTCCTCGTTTGGTCAGAAATTCCGCATCAATCTGCTCCCATACGCCCATGGAATCCAGCAGGGTACCGTCCAGATCGAATATATATGCCTTCATGCCCTGCTCCTCCCTTTAAGGAATAAGTTTTTCAGCTCGTGTGCCGCACCTGCCGTATCCTCTTGGGAAACAATGGCAGAAACTACTGCCAGCCCGTCGATACCTATGCCATGAAAAAGCGGTATCGTTTCTTTGTTAATTCCCCCAATCACGACAATGGGAAGCCGAACCTCCTCCCGTATGCGCCTCAGTACCTGTATAGGAGTAATATTGGCATCCGTTTTCGTTCCCGTAGCGAACATGGCACCTACTCCCAGATAGTCTGCACCTGCATCAGCGGCGGAAAGCGCCTCGGTAAGACTGCCCGCCGATACCCCGACGATCCGATCCGGCCCGACCATTTTCCGTATTACATCGACAGGAATATCCCCCTGTCCCACATGCACTCCGTCCGCCTCCACTGCGAGAGCAATATCCGCCCTATCATTAATGATAAGCGGCACATCCAGCCGGGATGTTACCTTTCGTACTCTTACAGCCGTTTCATAAAACTCCCGGGAAGATACCCTTTTCTCCCTAAGCTGCACTAATGTGCAGCCGCCTCTGACTGCCTCCTCCACCGATTCCTCTATGGTTGCCTGGACCATAAGTTCTCTGTCTGTAACAAGATATAGAGTATAGTCGATATCAGGCTTCATATAGCCTTGCCCTCCTTCCAAGAGTTTCCCCATCCAATTTGCTCACCGCGTCATGCAAAGCCGCATGAAAGCTGCCGTTACCGTTATGCCCTGTCCGTTCAAAGGCAAGCTCTCCGGCAATACCCATAGAAAGCAAGGCCGTGACCGCAGCCTCTAACGGAGATTCCGGGGCCGCTCCGCAAAAGGAGCCTATCAGCGAAGAACACATGCAGCCGGTTCCCGTGAGATTTGCCAGCATGGAATGACCGTTTTCTATACAGACACTTCTCCCCCCATCCGATACCACATCTACTGCTCCGGTAATCGCAACCACACAGCCTGACCGGACTGCCATTGTCTTTGCCACAGATATGGCATCCTCTATATTTTGCAGATCGGCTTCGTCCGCATCCACACCTTTTGTTTCCGCATGCAGGCCCGCGAGAAACCGTACTTCTGAAATATTGCCGCGCAGGACGTTGATTTTCATCTCCCGCAAAATTCTGACAGCCGTTTCATTGCGAAGTTTAGAAGCCCCGGCTCCTACCGGATCGAATACAACCGGAACTCCCGCCTCGTTTGCCGCCCTGCCTGCCGTGATCATTGCGGGAATGGTGCGCTCATTAAGCGTCCCCATGTTCAGCACAACTGCCGAGGCTATGCCGGCAATATCCGCGGCCTCCTCCAGCGCATCGGCCATGATGGGCGATGCTCCGATATCCAGCGTAATGTTTGCGCAGTCATTTACCGTAACGTAATTTGTAATATGGTGTACCAACGGCTTTTTCATGCGTACCTGCTCCACAAGATCCATGTATATTTTTCTCATGTAATATCCTCCCTCCAGTTTTTCACATCTGATAATCCATGTTGAAACAAATCGTAAAAATGGTGCGTCGGTCCGTTGCCCCGCCCGATTTCCAGAGCATTGGCAATAGCCGTAGTAACATACTTCTTAGACCGCGCGACAGCTTGCCGTATCGGCAGCTCCAATGCAAGATTAGAGGCAATAGCCGAAGAATAGGTGCAACCGGTACCATGGGTGTTTTTGGTTGGGATACGCGGAGAGGAAAAACTGTAAAACTCGCTGCCGTCAAATAAGATATCCGTAGCGTCACCCTCACTGTGTCCTCCCTTCACCAGTACCGCCCTGCAACCCATATCATGGATGATCCGAGCCGCTTTCCTCATATCCTTCTGCGTATAAATGCGTATTCCAGCCATCTTCTCTGCCTCGGGAATGTTAGGAGTAATTACATCGGCAAGCGGCACCACCTCGGCAATCAATGTATCTATGGAATCCGGGTCCATGAGTGCACAACCGTTTTTGGCGTACATTACCGGGTCTATAACCACATTGGCCGGCTTCCATTCACGAAGCTTGCCTGCCACCGCCAGCATACCTTCCTTACATGAAAGCATACCGATTTTCATCGCGTCGGGCGGAATGTCCTCGAAAACAGCATCGATTTGTTTCTCGATGATATCGGGCCGTATGTCCTGATATTCAATAACCCGAAAGGTGTTCTCCGCAACCACCGAGGCAATGACTGTCATGCCAAACACTCCATGGGCGGAAAAGGTCTTTAAATCAGCCTGGATGCCGGCACCGCCGCTGCAATCCGAGCCTGCAATACTCAATACCTTTTTCATATTCAATCTCCTATATTTTTTGATATTAAAAAAAGGTGCTTTTGCCGAAACAAAAAACACCCCTATATGTAAAAAGGACGCTTCGCGTATACACGAAGCGTCCGAATCACCCAAAAGATGATTTGCTTCCCTACGTCGGTATTAACCAACAGGTTCAAAGGGTCAGGTTCTGCCTTCTCAACTCCAAAGAGTCCCCCCGCAAACTTGTATGCTATTCAATTATAATATAGCAGTTTACATCGTTTTATCCAAAAAAGCAAGCTCATTCGCGCAAATTTAATTCACATCCATGCTTTCAAAGCCAGAAACTCATCGATAAAAATACAATGAACCAAAGTGCCGTCTCGCATAGCGGCGAGGCATTTTTCGTAATCCATCCATACCACAGACTCGATCTCCTCTTTTTGCAAGTGAAAAAAGGAAACCGGAATATCCAAAGATAAGACATAGACAGCGCTGAACTCATGGTTGTGGAAGGGATTGCCATAAAATGAGGTCACGACTTCTCCGTCGTGATAGCCGATAAGCTTTAAGTCTCCGGGCAACGCAGTAATTCCCAGCTCTTCTTCCAGTTCCCGTAAGGCGGATTCCAGATAATCCATTCCTGCAGGAATGTGCCCTGCGGAGGAAATATCGAAGCAGCCGGGAAAGGAGTCCTTGTCGGATGCTCGTTTCTGCAAAAGCACATCGAAGCTGCCTCTTTCGTTCCTGCGAACGATCCATACGTGGGCGGTTCGGTGCAAATCGCCGTAACGGTGAACAAGAGAACGTTCCCTCACCCGTCCGGTAGGGATCCCATTTTCATCCACAATGTCGAAAAGCTCCATCTCTTCGCCGTTTAGAACGGCTCCCTTTAATATATTATCTATATAGTGTAACTTCAAGGAAAAGAAGGGAACATTTTCCTCCAGGAGCCGGAAAAAAATAAGATCACCCTCCCATAAATTCAAAGATGGGATTCTATCCTTCGCTACCCACTCTAACGTTCCTTCATTACAGCTTTTCAAATCCCCTTCAAAGCCGTCGGCAGTATATATGAATATATAATAATCCGTAATGTCGTCGCATAAAAAAGTCAGGACTCCGCGAAGCCGATAAGAGGTGAGTGTCAGCCCGGTCTCCTCCTTCGCTTCCCGGACTACGCAGTCGTCCGGACTTTCATCGGCTTCAAAATGGCCGCCGATACCGATCCATTTATCCTTGTTAATGTCATGTTCCTTTTTGATGCGATGGAGCATAAGATAGGAGTCATCTTTTTCTATGTAACAAAGAGTTGTCAGTGTCATAATAATTAGCAGAGCCTTTCTAAAAAAGTTATGATTTCCCGCAAGCTTTATATTATCATCCAATAACCTTATATTTCAAGCGAATATAGGAATCTTCAAGAACATCACATGCTTCGAGCTTTAAAATTCCCAACTGATCAAGCTCCTCAGGCTTAGAAAGAGAAGCTCCGTCTACCAGAGAGGCAGTTTCCTTTCCGCCGATGAGAACAGGCGGTATAACAATATCTATATAATCAAAAAGCTTCTCACGGAGAAACAGCCCATTGAGAGTTCCTCCCGTCTGTATGGTAATTCTGTCACAATTATATGATTCTTTCAATATTTCTAACATTTCCTTCAGATTCAGCTTCTCTTGCAGGATAATATGCAGATTATCTTCCTTCAGGGAGAATGCCGGATGCTCTTTATTTGTCGTTACAAGTACAAACGCCTTCGACAGCGAACAAAAATAACGAACACCATGCTTCGTCAGGTGCTTGTTATCTATTACTACAAAAGAAACGGGAGTCTTATCAGGAAACTCTTTCCGGTTCACTCCTATTTTTTCTTGTACACGCCCGGAATTCAACGACCATAGATCTGTTGTCCGCTCTATTTCATAGTATTGGTGGAGTCCTTCCCTGACACCTTTCAGTTTGGGAAAGTCACAGTCAACATCCAAAATATCCGATGATCCCGTACTAATTTTTCCATCTACAGAACTAAGCATAAATAATGTTGTAACAGGTCGCTGCTTCATCGATATATCCTCCTGC
>JAEWPN010000242.1 GCA_023399455.1 Bacillota bacterium | reverse complement strand
ATGCCTTTACACGCCTTTTGTAACTTTTTCTGGGTATCAATGGAAACCAATTTATCCAATGCTCCACCAATCAGCAGCACTGGAACTGTAATCTGTGCGATGTTGATTTCTACATGATCCTTCTTTATTGAATACTTTCCCAGCAGCTTTCCCCAAATATGAATGCCGCTTAAATAAAAGCCTGCCATAAATTTCGGAGAAAATCGTATCATTTTTCGAAGTATCATGCCTAAGCTTTCATAACTGCTGTCCGCAATTACAGCTGTTATATGATCCTTCAGGAAATCCGGATTCAGATGTAAGATTGCTGCCGCACCAAAAGACACGCCATCTAAAACTATCTCAATTCCTTCTCCCAATTGTTCCTCCATGGCGGCTACCCATGCTTCCAAATCCAAGCTGTCCGCAATACCCATGCCAAGGTACTTACCCTCGCTTTTTCCATGTGCCCTCAAATCGCAAAGCAACACATGATATCCCAACTCTGCATACGGACTTACGTCCTCTAAGCGACTTTTTGCATCATCCATCCAGCCGTGAATTAATATGACCAGCTTATTCTTGTGCCCCTTCCTATAATATCCCGAAAGCTTACCTGCCGCCCCCTCTATCATAATTTGATCATATATGGCAGGCAGTCTTATTTCTTCAGCGTCTTCCTCACCGCTCTTCTTAGGCCTTATACAAGTTGTAGAAAAATACAGATAAGCATTTAAAAAATAATATGCTGCAAGTAAAAAAAGCATATTCAAAAGAAAAATAATCGCAGCCCATATAGAATCCATACCCTCACCGATCCTTTCTTCTTATGACTTTTCCGTTTCTTACTCCTGTGAATTCTTCTCCGGAAACTGCAATCTCTCCATTTACAAGTACGTAACTAATGCCCTCGGGATACTGAACCGGTTCTGTAAAAGTTCCTTTATCCCTTACAGCCTCTGCATCAAAAATGCACAAGTCAGCATAAAAGCCCTCCTGTATTCTTCCTCTGTTATTAAGATGCATTGCTTCCGCTGCTTTACCGGTCATTTTATGGATTGCTTCTTCCAGTGTCAAAGTGCTCTTCTCTCTGACATAGACGGACAATATTCTGGGGAAAGCGCCATATACTCTGGGATGGGGCTTTCCGCCTAATAAACCGTCTGTGCAGGCATTCATTTCAGGACGTTTCATAAAGCACATCACATGCTCCTCCGTTCCGTAAAAATCAACCATACCTACCGCATTTTCCTCTTCCAGCAGCAAATCAAAAGTTGCCTGATAAGGATCTTTCCCCTTAAGCTTACCAAGCTCTGTCAGATTCAGTCCCACCGTATCCATATTTTTTTGGGTTTTTACACTGGTAATGAAGATCTGGTCAAGTCCCGCAAAATCAACAAAATTATCCCAGCCCGGTATCCCCTTCTCAATGTCCTCTATCATTTTTTCCCTGAGTATCGGATCGGCCAGCCTTTGCATCAGCTTGTCAGTCCCGCCATCGTGTACCCATGGCGGGAGTATCACACCAAGCATAGTACTTCCTGCCACATAAGGGTATTGATCAAAGGATACCTCCATTCCTTCCTCTTTACAGGAATCCAGCAGTTTCACAACCGCCTCTATCTTACTCCAGTTTTTTCTGCCGCAAACCTTAAAGTGGGAAAAATGAAGCCGGATACCGCTTTCTTTTCCGATTTGGATTACTTCCTTCATCGACTCCAATATGGTATCCGCTTCGCTCCTCTGATGTACCACATAAACACCGTCATATTCGGCCGCCACTTTACAGATCTCAATGATTTCTTCCATTTCGGAATACGCACAGGGCATGTAGATAAGTCCGTCCGAAATACCAATAGCCCCCGCTTCCATTTCCCTGCGGACAATTTCCTTCATTCGTTCCAGCTCTTTTTTATCCGGTTTTCTGTTATCTAATCCCATTGCTTCCATTCTAATGTTTCCATGGGGCAGCAGATAGCACTCATTCAAGGCAGGTTTTGCCGTTTCAATCCGCTTTAAATACTGTGCCGTATCTTCATAATCCCAACATATCTCATCGGAGTCTCCGTCAAGACCTGCCAGATTCTTTCTCCACGAACTGCTATAGGCTATGGGCATCGGTGCCATGGAGATTCCATCCTGCCCCAATACCTCTGTTGTTATTCCCTGCCGAAGCTTTGGAAGCAGCTCAGGACGGACAAGCACCTCCAGATCACTGTGGCTGTGAGTATCAATAAAGCCGGGGGCAACCACCAGTCCTTTTGCTTCAATTACCCGGTCAGCTTCTTGCGTAACAACTCCCACTTCTTCAATTTTTTCTCCATTTATCAGGATATCACCCGGGAAACCTTTCTTACCGGTACCATCAACAATAAAACCATCTTTGATTTTTATTTTCATTAAACAATTTTGCCTTCTTCCATAATCTTTTTCAATTCTTCTATATTGATTACGCCGTCACTTGCTCCCGTACTGTCAATTAATTGTGCCATTCTCGTCACCATAGGCGGTTTTACATACCCCTCCATCAATCTCTCCGGCTGCGAAAAGACTTCGCCTGGTGTCCCGTCCATAAAAATCTCCCCTTTTTTCATTACCATGATTCTTTTCGCATACTGAGCCACAATATGCATTTCATGCGTAATAATCAAAATAGTGTGTCCATGCTTCTCATTTAACTCTTTTAAGAACTCCATGATTTCCAAGGATTGCTTATAATCCTGTCCTGTAGTTGGTTCATCCACAATAATGACCTGGGGCTTTAACGAAAGGATGGAAGCAATCGCTACTCTCTGGCGCAGGCCCTTCATCAAAAGCACGGGCTGTTCCTCAAAAAGAGCTTCTTTTACTCCGGCTGTTGCTGCCGCCTCCTTTACCCTCTTATCCACTTCATTTTCATCCAGACCGATGTTTCTGGGTGCATAAGCAATTTCATCATAAACTTTGGAGTTAAAGAGCTGATGGTCCGGGTTTTGAAATACGTAGCCGATATTTTTTACCAGGTCTTTTATCTTGGGCCTTTGCTCCACATGAAGCCCGCCTACCACAATTTCTCCCCTGCTTATTTTCAGGATACCGTTCAGGCACTTGGATAAGGTAGTCTTACCGCAGCCATTTTGACCGATTAAGGCAACAAATTCTCCCTTATGTATGGTTATGTTAATATCCTCCAGCGCTACCGTTCCATCATCATAGGCAAATGTCAGATCTGATACTTTAATAATTTCTTCCATATTAATTAACCGCCTTTCTTCCTGACAGCAGCTCTTTGATTTCCACCGCAATCTCTTCCAGCTTTACCGGCCCTGTTTTATCAATTCCCAATTTATCGTAGAGATAATATAGCATTTCAATGGATTCCGGTACCTTTAGGCTATTTTCCTTCAATAATTCCACGTCCTTAAAGAAATCCTTTGTTTCCATATGCCGGATTATTTTTCCTTCTTTCATCAGAATGACCTCATCTGAAAGTTCTGCAATTTTTTCTATATTATGTTCTATTACTACTACCGTAATATTTAACTTATTTTTAATTTCCTGCAAAATATCAAATACTTCGTCCTTTGATTTCGGATCTAACATAGAGGTAGGCTCGTCTAAGATAATCATCTTTGGTTTCGTTGCCAATACAGCAGCTATAGCCACACGCTGCTTCTGTCCTCCCGACAAGTCAAAAGGAGGCTTTTCCAGCAAGTCATCCAAATGGCAAAGCTTGCTGACCCATAAAATTCTTTCTTCGATTTCCTTTACCGCCACCCCGATATTCTCAAGGCCAAAGGCTATTTCTTCTTCCACGCTCATGGTCGTAAACTGTGCATCCGGGTCCGAAAAAACCATACCCGCACTTTCTGAAATCACACGGGAATCACAGTCCTTTACCGATTCCCCGTACAAAAGCACATTTCCCTTATAAATACCAGTGGTACTGTTTGGAATAATCCCTTTTATGCAGGATACCAGTGTTGTCTTTCCTGCTTCATTGGAACCTACAATTCCTAAAAATATATTTTCTTTTATGGTCAGATTCAGGTGGTCAAATATGTATTCCTCCGCGCCGTCATATTTCCAGCATAAATCAGTAATTTCAATTGCATTCATGTTTTTTCCTCCGGTTCCTTATAAAATATTGCCAAACCACATATTCAGAATTGAGTATTTAAGCTCAAAGGCATTAATCGATATCTTCAAAATGACTGCTCCGGCAAAAAATCCTATTGCAGCAACGGATACCACACTGTCTAACACAGATTTTTTAAATTTGGTCCGTAAGTAATCCGGCCTTTTCATCCCTTTATAAGTTCCCTTTATTTCCGTTCCCTTGGCGTAAAGTCCGGTACTGATATCTTCCGAACGTCGGATGGCCAGTGTGAAAAGAGGAATCATATACATCGGAAAGTGACTTACCTTGGTAAGAAATTTTTCATTTTCCATATCAAGTCCTCTGGCTTTTTCCGCTTCCTTCACAATTCCATAATCCTCTAAGAACATACCCGCAGACCGCAGGGTCAGTCCCAAAAAGTAAGACACCGCAAACGGAACACGAAGGCATCGAAGCCCTACTAAAATATCTCTTTCCCTATTTGTTGAAAAGAAGAAAATGGAAGCGAGCAATAAGGTGATAATACGAACGTATACCATAACTGCCCACATAATGGAAAAAAGATACAGCTTGAATCCAAAGAAGACGATAGGAACTTCACCGCTCATTTTAGTAGGAAATACTATATAAGAAAAAGTAATAAAACAAGCTACCAAAATCATCATTGGAACGTAAATCTTTAACTGACGCATATCAATGCGGGAAAACTTAAATAAACAAAGCGTTCCAATTAAAAGAAGCAGGTTAACCTCCGGCATCTGAATCAAAAGCGGTACAAAACTCATAACCAGATATAAAATAATCCTGGTTACCGGATGCAACAAATAGATAGGGGATTGAATAGGCACATAACCTAATACTGTTTTTCTCATATTTTCATGTTTCATAATAATGTCCTTCCATGCCGCAATAAATATTTTTATCATTTTAATAATTTTTTCTTATAATTGTGGGCAGCATAATCTGCTGCCCCACACTAAAGAAGTGTTCCTTAGACTTATGCCCACAAGCCTTTGCAGAAAGTTTTTGTTTTCATTACAAGCGGTGACAGGAATTTTAACATAATAACACCCAAAATTGCTGATGCTACTGTGTTGCCGAGGAACCATCCAAGGAAATTTAACGGAACTCCTGCCGGAGTAATAATACCAAACAGCAGTAATACAAGATTCCCTTCTGCTGCGCCTATCATATTCGCAACCAGAGTACCTAAGATCAAGAATACCGCATAATCTTTTCCCGATTTTAAACGGGGATCACAATTCAGTTTACGGAAGAAATATCCTGCAAATGCTGCCTGTGCCAGATTGCCGGGTATATACGCAATGGATATTGGCAATGCTGCAGAACCCGATATTGCATTGGATATCATCGGAAATACAACTCCGGCTATCGCTCCCCACCCACCATACCAGATACTTCCTACGGATTGAATTGCCTGTCCCGGCCAAAAAGCTGATACCGGTCCGATAGACACCGCTAAGCTGCCAAAGGTACCGACTACAATACCCACTCCTGTAAATAATGCCATCATAACGTAGTGGGATAAACCAGGTTTTCTTACTTCGCCCTCTTCAAGTTTCCAAATGCTTTTCATATGTGCGCCTCCTAAGTATAGTAATATTTATTGCCTCGCATGTACTGCGTTGTGGCCTGTTTAGAAATAAAGTCCTGAATTTGATATGCCGTCCCCGTCTTCAAGCAGGGAAAGCAGTGTAGATACACCCGAGATAACCGGATCTATCACAGATATGCCTGTTTTCTCCATAATTGTATTTTTGGAGACCGTTGTCATACCGGCACACCCGTATATGACGACTTCCGCCTGTTTTTCTTTGGCTTTTTCGATTAAAGCCAAAAGCTTTCCTTCCAGAGCTGTTTGATCGGATAAGAATTCTTCTATGGGCATTCCCAGTGTTAAGGTTCCTGCATTTCTTGACTGCAGACCATAGCCGTCTATAAGAGATTCCATCATAGGCTGCGCCTTTTTACTGGCTGCCAGCACACTAAAGCGGTATCCTAACAACAATGCTCTTGAAAATGCAGCCTCTGCTATTCCGACTACAGGAACCGGTGACAGTTCCTTTAATGCAAACAGACAAGGGTCTCCAAAACAGGCAAGCAGAATGCCGTTGTAAGCTGTGAGGTCATTTTCTTGAAAGTATTTTATAAGTTCTGCTCCTGCCAGTGTATAATCGGTAAAGCTTTCCAAAACATTAGGGGAATGAGGCATTCTGATTACTTCGATATCCGCATCGGTCCTTAGTTCTGATACGGTAGCCTTTATATCTTCTGTCATTTTTATAGAGCTATTGGGGTTAATCAGTAAAATCTTTTTCATACCTTTCACCCTAATGTACGGTGCAGAAATTGTCCCGTACCTGGTTTTCCAAAAAATTCTCCGTCTTTTGCAATTACTTCGCCTCTACGCATGGTCATAACCGGCATGCCTTTAACCTCTTTTCCTTCATATACGGAAGAATCGATTCCGTAGTGCAAGGTTTTTGCAGATAATGTCATCTTCGCATCAGGATCGATCAGTACAATATCTGCATCACTGCCCGGCTGAATAACACCCTTTTTCGGATACATTCCAAATATTTTGGCAGGATTGGTACTGGATATTTCCACCAACTGCTCTAAGCTTATCTTCCCCGATCCCACACCATCTGTCATCAAGAGCGGCAGCCGTTCTTCCATACCACTGACACCATTAGCAATCTTTTTATAATCGCGGATAACATTCCCCCAGGCATCTTTTTCTAAAAAGCTTGTTTTCTCCTTATCATCATATAAACAATTGTCAGAGCTTACCAGACTCAGGGTTCCTTCTGAAAGTGCATCCCATAAAGCAGCATTGTCTTTTTTGTCACGCAGCGGCGGACTGCAGATATAACGGAATCCGGTGTCTGCATCATCTAAAGCTTCCTTTGTAAGCTCTAAATAGTGAATACAGGTCTCTCCAATAATCGGATAGCCTTCCTTCTGTGCCCGTTTAATCGCCTCAATCGACTCTGTACAGGTTACGTGGAATATATATAATTCACACCCTGCAAACTTTGCATAGTCAATAATTTTAGCCGTTGCAATCCCTTCTACAATGGGCGGCTTGGACAAGTAATGATAGTTCCAGTCTGTTTTTCCCTGAGCCGCAAACAAATCATCATTATATTCACTAAGCGTATTATCCTCAGCGTGGACTCCCGGTCTTGCTCCCCATTTTTTCGCTTCCAGCATGACACGGACAATATCCTCATCAGGTATCATGACTCCGGCCTTTCGGTATGTAGTAAATAATTTAAGCGTAGGGCAGCCTGCTTCTACCATGCCTTTGATTTCTCCGATTATGGCATCCGTTGCCTCTACAATTTTTGCATGAATACCATAGTCAATAGCCGCGTTTGCCATCTCTTCTTTCCTATGCTCGATTTTTTGAAGGACAGAATCACCGGGCTGAGTATTGGTAAAATCAATAATAGAAGTAACTCCGCCTAAGGCTGCCGCTTTGCTGGCACTATAAAAATCAAGCGGTCCAATACAACCCATAAACGGTGCTGCAATGTGAACATGGGGATCAATCAGCCCCGGTACTACGATTTTACCGGAAGCATCGATTACTTCTCTGGCTTCCCCTAAAAATTCAGATTCTCCTAATGCTGCTATTTTTTCACCCTTCACAGCAATATCCGTCCGACAGACTCCCATTGCTGTTACTACTGTTCCGTTTTTAATGATATAATCATGCATACTAAATCCTCTCTTCCACTTTAACTGCAAGACACAGTCCCCATATCTGTGAAACGCTTTTAGAAACTTTTTTACTGTAGGTCGTTTTTTGGTTCAAAAAAAAGACAGATGAGGAATACAACCTCTCTGTCGTCTTGGAATTCTTGTTTGATTAAGCGGAGTATAACATGTCGAAAATAGACTGTCAACAAAGGATTTTGCACTTATTCTTGTACAAATCCTTTCGTTTTTTATCAATATGATAATTTTAAGATGTTACGATTCTCATTTTGATAAAACGTCAAAACAACTCTTATCAAAATGAGAATTATTTTTGATATGATTTTTTTATTATTTTTATTATTTTGATTTTTTATATCTGTACATTCCAAACAGTGTCAAATATATTTCAAGGGAGCTTTACAATGATATACACAGGAATTGATACTGCCAAGGATAAGCATGCCTTGAAGTCACCTAGACACTACCGTTATAACATCATAATTGTTAAGGAGCAAAAGTATAAAGGATGTAAAAGGAACGTAAAAATACTTAAGAAATTTCCATTCTCTTGAACCATTGCTTTTCTTCGTACATCTGTTTATCTGCTTTTTCAATCATCTGCTCCAAATCGATATCCATGCCGGTGCAGAAATAATAAAATCCATGGCTTGCCGTAATATCATAAGGAAACTCTTCTTCAAGATTTCTTTCGTTAAACTGTTTTATAATCTCTTCCCAGATATTTTCTGCCTGCTTTTTATTTTTCTTCTTAAATACTATTATAAACTCATCACCGCCTATGCGGAAAAATATATCTTCTTCCTCCAGTCTGCTTTTAATCATACCGCATAAAGCTTGAATATAGCGGTCGCCTTCGCTGTGACCATAGGTATCATTTACGAGCTTTAAATTATTGATATCCAGAAAGCAAATCACAAATTCCAGAAATTCTTTTTTGGACTCCTCCAACAGCTCTTCCAGTTTTTTAAAGCCCATTCTTCTGTTCATAATTCCGGTCAGGGAGTCGATAGAGGCATAATGGGACAGTTCTTCCTCCGCTTTTCTGATTTCCGTTATATCCATGATACCTGTCAGAATGCACTTTTCACCGTGATAATCAATTATTTCGTAATTCGCAGTAACCCACTTGTGCCTGCCATTAAAATTATACTCTACAATCTGATTAAAAATACTGTTCTTTTCTTTCAATCTTTCCTGAAGAGTCCATCTGCTGTCACCCATAATATAACAGTCGATACCGTTAAAACTATCCTGGCTCTCTGCTTTGATCCCCATCAGGCTGCATGCCCTTTTATTTGCTTCTATAATCGTTCCGTCTTCCAGCCTTGTAATAAATACCGGATAAGGATTTACATAAAAAAGCTTTTTGAAATTCTCTTCGTTTTCCATTAATTTATTTTTATAAAAAAATTCCGTCATCCTGTGACGGTAAAAGATAAATCCAAGCAGAAATGCAGCGCCTGCCAGAACTGTAGAATTAACCACCTTTGATAGCAGCAGACTCATGTCATTGCAGAGGATCCCGATGCCTGCAAGAAAAATAATATGATTCGCACCAAATGCAAAAAGCATAAAAGACGGTTTCAGGGTAAAGGCAATCGCTGCAATTAATGCCAGAATAAGATAGGAATAAATATTACCGGTATATCTTTGACTATTGATAGAAGAAGCAGCACCAAAAAGAATATACAAAAATACATATATCTTTGAAAAAATATATATGATTCGATAATTCGTGTTCTTTCTCTTACCAAGCACCCGCTTGTAGAAAATCAAGAACACAACCGAGGCGACTTCACTAAACGTGTGCATCGTAATAAGGGTTATACCATATATCCTGTCGGCACCATTATTTATAATTGTCCAATCCATATATACCCAAAAGATTGACAGGAAAATATTAGCCAAAGAGATCAGCCGGATTCTGTTTAGAACAAGCATGCTGTTGTATTTCTCGAACTCCTTTTGTTTTTTGCCGGAGCGACTTACTAAGAGCCATAATCCTTCCTTTATCCATTCCATAGGTTTATTCCTTTTATTGTTAACATAACTTCCTGTCCAAGATATAATAAAAAGCATTCCTAAGCTACAAGAATGCTTTTAAAACAATGTATATTATAGCAAACAA
>JAEWPN010000186.1 GCA_023399455.1 Bacillota bacterium | reverse complement strand
CATATATACTTTGGTTCTTTGTCGGCTGTATTGTAGGAACGGTACCCGCCCTGTGGGAACAGGCCGGTAAGAAGGGACGAAGCAGCAAACATATCGTTATTCTCGTTATTACATTTATTATTGGCCTGGTATTCTTGTTTTACGGTGAAGAGCTGTTCAGTACCGGTGTTCCGCAGAACTTCGGCACATGGATGTTAGCAGGTGCACTGATCGGACTCGGTGTTATCGTTCCAGGACTCAGCCCGTCTAATTTCTTAGTTTACATGGGAATGTACAAGGCCATGGCTGACGGCATTAAGACTATAGACATGGGCGTTCTCATTCCTCTGGCAATCGGCGGACTCGCCTGTGTACTTCTTCTTGCGAAATTGATGGATTATATTTTCTCCAGAGCATATGCGGGTCTGTTCCATTTTATCTTGGGCATAGTCTTTGCCTCTACTGTGATGATCATACCGAGGGACTTCAACTATCTCAGTGCCGGTACGATAATATGTGTCATTATGTGTGCTGCCGGAGCCGCACTGGGCTACTGGATGAGCATGCTGGAAAAGAGATATAAGCCGGAGGATTAATCAAATACCCTCGCGGGAATAAATTATCAGCCGGGAAAAGGACCGCCGCACTATTCTATCGCTCGTGCGGCGGTCCCTTTCTTAATTCCTGACACAAAGTTTTATAATAATTTAGATGTTACTCCTTAGCATTGGCTGCAGCCTTCTCGCTGTACTCCTCCACCCACTTATCGAAGTTGCCGTTTTCAACGTTTTCTGCAATTACCTTATTGATGATTGCAATCAAGTCTTCATTCCCCTTGTCCAATGCGACCGCAGAGGTCTTGCTCCTCTCCATATCTGCATCGCTGAATACAATATTATCATATGCGAAGACATACTGTTCTCCTACTATGCCTTCCACCACTACACCGGCAACCTTGCCATTCTGCAATTCCATAAGGCAGTCGGGTACTTTTTCTAAGGAAACCAACGGCGAATCCGCCATTAATTCCTGCGCAACGGCTTCCTGAGTCGTCGATTTTTCCGCTGCTACCGCTTCCCCGGAGAACGATTCCAATGTATTATATTTTTCTGTGTTTTCCTTCAAAATCAGAATCTTCTGAGCAGCCTCCAGATAAGGCTCCGAGAAATCCATGGTCTCTTTTCTCTCTTCTGTAATAGAGATACCGGCAATCGCCATATCCACCTTGTGCGTAGGGATAGAAGATATTAAAGAAGTAAAGGTCATATCCTGGATCTCCAGTTCTACTCCTAACTCTTCCGCAATTTTCTTAGCAAGCTCCATATCGATTCCAACTACCGCCTGATCGGGAGATGTAATGTCAATAAATTCATATGGGGGATAACCCGAAGCCGTTCCCACAACTAACTTTCCGGCTTCCTTAATGGATGCGAGCACCGGTCCGTCCGCCTGTGCAGTTTCCTCTGTATCCGCTGCTTCCGTAACCGTTTCGTCTGTTTCCGCCTCCTCTTCGACGGAAGCTTCCTCGCTGCTTTCTGCCGCAGGCTGAGTGCTCGCCTCGTCCGTCGCCTCACTTTGAGAACTGCCGCAGCCTGTGAAAAGCATGGCTCCCATAATAGCGGACATAATCAATGCTGTCAATTTTCTTTTCTTCATAAACTTCTCCTCCTTATTATGATGAAACTTATCTTAAAATTTCCACCCTTTCCGGGCAGTCCTTTCAGTTACCCAATTTGAATACGGCTTTTATTTACAATTCTATTTACCTGTTCGTATTCCCCCCGCAAATAATGGACGACATTTTCACAAGAAATTCTCTGCAGATCCTTCAATGATTCTTCGGTATAGAAAGCGGCATGGGGAGTAATGATCACGTTCTCCCGTCCGATCAGAGCATTATGATCCAAATCCGGTTTTTCCTCCTCGAGAACATCTAACCCGGCTCCAAACAAAAGCTCTTGTTCCAGCGCCCACGCCAAAGACTTTTCATCTACGGCACCGCCGCGTCCCACATTGATGAATACCGGCTTTTGCTTCATCCGTTCAAAGCGCTCTTTGTTAAAAAAATAATGGTTTTCCGTTGTCTGGTTCATATGGTTGGAAATAATATGACAATTCTCCAGAATATAATCTATATCCACCAGCTCGATACCCGCCTGCTTTGCCGTCTCCTCCGGCAGATACGGATCATAGGCGACGACCCTTATACCAAAGGCCTGCGCACGCCCGGCTACCGCTCTTCCTATCTTTCCCAATCCGAAGATGCCCATCTGCATTCCTCTAAGACGCCTAAGCTTTTGCCCCGAATAATACTGCCATGTTTTCCTCTCCTCAATGTCTTTCGTATAATGCTTCACGCCTCTTAAAAGAGTAAGAATCAATGCCATCGTATGGTCCGCTACCTCGCCCGTACAATATTCACCGATAGGAACAATTCCTATATTTCTTCTGCACGCCGCCTCATAATCAATGAAATCATAACCGGTCGCATTGAAGCAGACACATTTCAATTTTTCCGCACAGTTCAAGATTTCCTGATCCATATTCACAAAAGCTGTCAGCACGGCATCCGCATCAGCAATTATATTTTTGAACTCCTCCCTGTCGCCGCGATAGGGATATATGATGGTCCGGCATTTTTCAATGCCGCTTTCCAGGATTTCCTTTTCATAATCCAGATTTCTTCCTAAAACATCCGGATAATCGGTAATAACAACCTTCATATCCTCTCCTCCTTTATCTTCGGCTGCTTTTCCTCAGCCTTTTCTCCACCTGCTTGATCATGCAGGACAGTGTGAAGGTAATAATGAAATAGATCATTGCTACGATGACTAAGGGCTCCATCGGACGGAAGCTGATCCCCCGTATGGTATCTGCCGCATACATAAGTTCTGCAATCCCGATGACCGATACCTGTGAAGAGGTCTTAATTACTGTAACAAATTCATTGCCCATTGCCGGAAGAATATTTTTGACGGCCTGGGGAAGAATCACATACCACATCGTTCTAAAGCTGTTCATTCCGAGTGCCTTGCCGCCTTCTGTCTGCCCTATGTCAATGGACTGAATACCGCTTCTGACGATTTCGCAAATATATGCCGTAGAGTTCACACTTAGGGCAATGATGCCTGACAGCAGTCTGGAAATATCCGTTCCTCCCAGCATGATTGAGGGAATATTGATTCCCATGAGCGGAAGTCCGTAAAATACAATGAAAATCTGTACCAGTACCGGCGTACCCCTGATGAATTCCACATAGATTCCTGCGATTATTCTTAGAATTCTGCTTCTGCTCCGCTTCATAAATGCCATTAAGGTACCGAATATCAATCCTAAAATCACTGTCAATACAGATATCAACAATGTTATTTTAGTGCCATTCCAAATAAGAATCTGGTATTTGTATATAACCTGTAATACTCCTGCCATTTTCTTTCCCTCTTTCTATAACATTTTTTCTAAGAACGCCTTTACCCGTTCATTCTGCGTATCTTCAAATATCTGTTTAGGCGTTCCTTCCTCCATGATGATTCCTTCATCCATAAAAACCACTCTGTCCGCTACTTCTCTGGCGAATCCCATTTCATGTGTTACTACGACCATAGTCATTCCAGACTCCGCCAGATTTTTCATAGTGTTCAGCACTTCTCCTACCATCTCGGGATCCAGCGCTGAGGTAGGTTCATCGAATAATAAAATTTCCGGCTCCATTGCGAGTGCCCTTGCAATAGCAATTCTTTGTTTCTGTCCGCCCGAAAGCATCTCCGGGTAGACTTCCCTTTTATCCTCCAGTCCTACAATCCGCAATAATTCCAGAGCCTTTGCCATCATTTCCTCTTTCGGTCTCTTCTTCACCTTAAGCGGAGAAATCATAATGTTCTTCAGTACCGTCATATGCGGAAATAAATTGAAGTGCTGAAATACCATGCCGATATCCTGCCTTAAACGGTCATAGCTCTTAAACTTTTCCGTAAAGCATTGGTCCTTGAACCAGATTTCTCCTCCGTTCACCGTTTCCAGTGCGTTCATACAGCGAAGCAGCGTACTCTTGCCTGAGCCGGAGGGTCCGATAATGGCGACCACTTCCCCTCGTTTAATGTCCAGATTGATTTTTTTAAGCACTTGAAGAGAATTATAATTTTTGGATACGTTTCTAATGGATAAAATTTTCGTATTCTCCATAATTGCCCTTCCTTTCCGAATAGTGAGTCAAGAACTGTTACTGTTCACTCCGTTCACAGCAACCCATGATTTCCGCATTTAAATTCGCTTTGCGAAGCAGAAATCATCTCCTGAATCACGTTCTTACGAAGCTTAACAGCGAGTGTTAAGCTGCTGTGTGAACAGTAAACCAAAACTTTCTTATTACAAAAAAGGCGCCTGATTCTATTTCAAATCAAACGCCTTCGTTTTCTTCCATATGTGGAATAATTCGTACCGTATACTGTATACATTTTTTAATTTCTTATACTTTATCATGTGCGTATATACTTGTCAATACTATTTTTCCACTTTATTTTTTTTATCATTGTCCTTTGTTACATACAGATTCACCAACTGCTCCAGATACGTTACCGTTCCATCCACTCCCAGCAGGCTGCTGTCAAGCATTAAATCTTTATAACGGTAATCCTGAGGCAGATATCCTGCATAGGTTTTATGATAACGCTCTCTTGCCTTGTCCACCTCCAGCATCATTCTCCTGGCTTCATCGGGCTGCATACAAAACTTTTGTATACAGGTTTCATACCTAATCTCATCAGGAGCATAGATAAAGACATGAAGACTGTTCGGATATTCGTGCAAAATATAGTCGGAACATCTTCCTACGATAATGCAGGATTCCTTATCTGCGATACCTTGGATAAGCTTACGCTGCGTATCGAAAATATCGTTCTGCATATCGCTGGTTCCCATACCCAGAGGATATTTCATGCGAAAGAACTTACCCTGCACCGCTTCTTCCAGCTCCCCTATGACGGAGACCGGCACATTCATCTCCTTAGCAGTCATATCCACAATGTCGCGGTCATAATAGTTGATGCCCAGCCGTTTAGCCAGCTTTTGGGCAATGGGGCGCCCCATACTTCCAAATTGTCTGGTTATGGTAATTACATATTTGCTCATATCGCTTCCTCCTTTGGCGAAATTGTCCCCGCTCATATCGATTCCCTTAACAACGGCAGCGTGGAACAGTGGATTCCTCCTCCCAGCTTGTTAATCTCCGAGATATCCGCCGCAACCACTTCGACGCCTGCTTCCTCAAGGTTCTTTCTCGTATTCACACCCTTTGAAGAGAATAATACCTTCCCCGGCTCCATGGCGATACAGTTATTGGTCAGCATAGGGTCCTCCCTGTCCGTCTCAATCAGCCGGTACCCCCTCTCCTGTAACAGCTTTAAGAACCAATGGGGAAGAATAAAGGTGCTTACCAGAACCTTATCCTTATCAACGGGCACAAAAGCTTCATCCAGATGAATATAATAAGCGGGCATATCCACTACAATCAGCTCGATATCCTGATAGGAAAGCAAGGTCCGGAGTTGTTCGATTCCTGCGTCGTTCACACGGACGGATCGCCCAATAACAGCCGTCTTTGGATCCAGCATGGAAAAGGAACCACCCTCTACTGTACCATTTCCTTGTATCGCACCTAAAATAGGAATATTCTGCTCCGCCAATAGTTTCTGCGTAAGCCATGTGTCTCCCTGATGAAAATACATGGCAAACCTTGTCAGCACAGCTCCCTTCGGCAGCATCAGCGCCACATCTCTGGTAAAGGTCAGATTGGTCCAATAATTTGCCGGGTCCTCTAAATAAAGCACTTCCGTTCCGTTCGCCCTCAGTATATCCGCCATCCGGTTATGCTGCTCCCGCATCAGTCCGATGTCCGGAAGCTCATAAGACTTGAAATAATTTCTAATCCTTCCCTCTTTACTTTTCAAAATCCTTGCGCCGGCTTCTTCCTCATATTCTCCGTTGGCGAGCTGCTCTAATTCTTCTCCCGGGCAGTGCATTAGAATCCTTTTAATTTTACCCACAGAATTATTCACCCCAAAGCCTTCCCCCCATACTTCCTCAAATACTTCGGATGTGAATAAGTTATCGATCTTACTTCTATCCATGTACATTTGTAAAGTCGCCATATCTGATACCTCCTATCTGTATGAATCTACTGTCTGTTACAAGCCTGCGAGCTTTGCGGCCAAAGGCATAGTAAGTACGGACAGCAGTGTAGTAAACGCTACTCCCTTAACTGCCGTATTCTCGTCGCCTCCGTACTGCTTGCTCAGAATAACCACCATACTTCCTGCAGGAGCTGCCAATACGATGAAGCAGACGCCAAGCAGAACTTCATTTTCCACAAACTGCTTAAGAAACAACATGCCTGCCACAGGAAGTGCCATTAATTTCAAAAAAGAAAAGCCCAATAATTTCTTATCTGTGATTAGTTTTTTTGTGGAAAGTCACCGAAAAGATGCCCCAATAATCAACATACTAAGCGGTGCGGTCATTCCGCCCAGCATTTCAATCAGCTTCATTGACATTTCAGGAACCGGAAAGCGGGTCACTTCGATTCCAATTGCTAACAGACATGCAATGACTCCGCTATTCAACATCGGTTTCCATTGCACGGTCTTTCTGCCCTCCAAGTCTTCCCTTTTACCCATTTTACCAATGCGGAAAATTCCATAAGTATAAATTAAAAGGTTAAAGGGAATGAGAAAAATAGCGGCATACATTATGGCGGATTGACCATAGACTGCCGAAATCAGCGGGAATCCCATAAATCCCATGTTGGAAAAAACAAGCATCACCTTATAGCCGCCCCTCTTTTCCCTTTCGTGAAAAAACATCGGTATGACGATTTCTGCCGATATTATCAAAACCAAAAAGAGCAAGACGGCCAGTATACCTGTGAACAGCAGCTCTTTTACCACCATCTGTCCTCCTGCACAGCCTGACAATATCAATGCGGGATTGGCAATATGAACTACCAGCCACGACAGGCTCTTTCCAGTAACGTCATCCAATATGCCTTTTCGAGCGCCATAATATCCCAGTAGCATTATAATAAAAAATATAAGCATTTGTTGAAAAAGCACCATAATATTCCGCCTACTTTTCGCTTAAAATTTCATCTATTATTTCTATTACACTATCTATCTCACTCTTCGTTATGATGAGAGGAGCGATAAAACGAACCACATTATGATCGGCTCCGCAAGTCAAAAGGAGCAAATCCTTTTCCAATGCCCTATTTTTTATCTTATCGGTAAGAGCGGCATCCGGTTCGTTCCCTGTTTTAACGATTTCCATTGCCAGCATCAGGCCTATCCCACGAACATCGCCGATTACGGAGGCGAATTTCTTTTGCAGAGCCGAAAGCCTCTCTTTAAAATAGCTTCCCATTTCTTTGCAGTTCTCCAGCAGTTTCTCCTCTTCAATTACCTGAAGAGTCGCAAGGCCTGCGGCACAAGCCAGCGGATTTCCTCCGAAAGTGCCTCCGTGGGCGCCAGCCGGCCATAAGTCCATCAGTTCTTTTTTGGCAATGACTGCCGACAGCGGAATACCGCCGCCCAATGCCTTTGCAGAAGTAAGGATATCCGGCTTTACCCCATAGGTCTGGAAAGCGAACAACTCACCCGTTCTGCCGATTCCGGTCTGTATCTCATCAAATATGAGAACAATACCGTGATCATCACATATTTTCCTAAGTCCTGTTAAGAATTCCTTAGGCGGAGCAATATATCCGCCTTCTCCCTGAACGGGCTCTACGACAATAGCCGCTACACACTCCGGCGCAATAAGTCTGGAAAAGATCTGCTCGAACTGGCCGAGGCATTCCATATGACAGGTGTCCTTCTTCTGTGCGAAAGGACATCTGTAGCAATTCGCATAGTCGGCCCAATATACGCTTGGTAACAGAGGCTCATAATATTTCCGATACGCGGCATTGGAACCGGTTATAGATATCGTTCCTATAGTTCTTCCGTGAAAAGAATTCTTAAAGCTGATCACGCCGGGACGCTTTGTCACGTACTTAGCAAGCTTAATGGCGCCTTCATTCGCTTCCGCTCCGGAATTGCTGAAATATACCTTGGTATCTCCTCCCGTCAGTTCCACAAGTTGTTCGGCAAGCCTCACGTAGGCTTCATAGTAAACCACATTATGACCCACGTGGATCATGGTTTCCATCTGCTCCTTAATGGCATTTATCACCCTCTCATTCCTGCATCCGATGTTATTCACTGCCACACCGCTTGCGAAATCAAGAATCTTTCTGCCATCCTCCGTAAATACATAACAGCCTTCGGAATCCGTTATGCCGAGTGTTGTTGCCCGTCTTGCTACCGCCGGCATTACATCCATACATCTTTCATACATGCTCTTCATTGTCCCATCCTCCTAAAAGTTTATATCCGTACCATAATAAACCGCATTTATGAACTTCTCCATCGTATCCATATCTATCGGTACCGGGTTAACTCTCGTTGCACCAAGCATGGCATGATCGGTCAGAATATCATACTTTTCCAGAAAATCTTTCTCTTCTACTCCTGCACCTGCAATACTGGAAGGAATATTCAACTGTTTTGCAAGCTCTTTTATTTCTTCTACGATATCGTTACAACGGCAGCGATAGGACAGTTCCCTTAATTTATTCTCCACTTCGCTATTCCGGCGATTATATGCCAGGGCATAAGGCAGAATAATTGCATTGGTAAGCCCATGCGCCATGTGAAAAACGGCTCCGAAGGAATGGGCGATACCATGTACCATCCCAAGCCCTACATTTGCAAAGCCTATGCCTGCCATCGCTTGATAATAATGTACCTTCTCCCGTGCCGCCAGCATTTCTTCTTCGTTCTCCTTCCTATATGACACGGGCATCCATTTCATAATTCCCGTAATAGCCCCGCTGCACAAGGCTTCATCGAATTCATCCAGATTGTGATTGATATAAGCCTCCATAGCATGTGTCAGCGCATCCATTCCTGTTTCAGCCACAATATTCTTCGGCATTGTCATCGGAAGCCTTCCGTCTAAAATCGCAATATCCGGCCTTAGGCAATCTGTCATAATGGGAACCTTTAATTGTTTTTCAAGGTCTGTTATTACCGTTCCTCTCGTTACCTCCGATCCGGTTCCCGATGTGGAGGGAACACAGATAAGCTCTGTTTTCCGCCCCTTCGGAATTTCGCCCCGGGCATTTATTTCCAGCACATTCTCAAAGGTAAGCATTGGAAATTCATAAAATAAAAGCATTGCTTTCGCACAATCCATCGCGGAACCGCCTCCTATGGCTATTACGGCCTGAGGCTTAAATTCCTTCATGACAGCAACTCCTCTCATAACCTCTTCGATCGTAGGGTCGGAGACAACTCCTGCATGCACCTTCACCTCACCGCCCTTATGCTCCAGATAATCCGTTGCCTCTTTGATGACGCCCGTTCTTATCATCGAGCTTCCTCCTGTGACGATCAATGCCTTATCATATTTCAGCTCCTTAAGAAAAGAGAGGGCACCGTTACCCATTACTATTTTTCTCCCGCTTAATACTATGTTTTTCATGATGTTCACTCCTATCTGCCTCATGTGGCGGGCCTTATTGTAAATAGAACGCAATCGTCTTACGCAGCAGCTGCGGCAATACTTCAAAGGTATACGGAATATTCACTCTTTCCGTCCACTTATGAGCATCTTTTCCATAGCAGCCATAATTGACTGCCGGAATATTGAGCCTTTTGATCTGATCTACCGGTATAGGATATAACTCCTTCATTCCGGGAAAGTTGTCCGTAAGAAGCCCGAGGGATTCCTCCGAATCGTCTATTTTCAGATAACTGCTGTCGGAAAGGCTTGGGAAGAACTTCATAAAGCGAAAAGTTTCCCCCGTATCATCAGATACCTCCTGCACGATTTTCCGTATCCGGGAAATTATTTCTTCCTCTTTACCCTGCAGCGTATTATGAGGGCAATAAGGCGCTGCAAAGTACAAAATCACTGCCGGAACAGTAATGCCGGCCGCATGAAGGAGATACCGAACCGTCTGGATAGGAATTTCTCTTTTATCCGTCCCCTTTTTCATTTCGTCCAAAATCCTGCTCTCCAAATCCTTTTCCGTACAGCCTCTGTCTTTTGCAATCTGCCAAAGCTCCTCATAGGTCATTATCCGGTAAGGGTACTCATAATCCTTATGTGCCTGGCCGCTCAGCTTACTGAAACGCGCGCTCATTTCATTGATTTTTGCCAGCGCCTCCTGCATTACCTCTTTAGCCGCCGTAATTAATTTCCCGATGATCTCCTCCATAGAGGCATTATGAACAAAATAATTAAAGTATACGAATGCCTCCGAAGCTGTCTGCACATTGTACCATGGTTTTAAATCTTTCATTTTCAGCACAGAGGGCGGATAGGTATATTCCCCTTCATATTCGTCCGAAAAAGCGCTGTTCAAATTAATCTTATCCACCAGTCCGGCCGCGACCATGGATGCATCAAAACCTTCAAAGCACTGTCCCACATGGGTTTCCTTTCCCTGTATATAGAAACAGGGAAGCAGTTTGCCAACAGTTCCTGTATACAAAGTTTTTATCTGGTCGTCCGGGAACAAAGGGCATATGAAATCGTTGTTGATCGCCAGTATGTATTCCAGCTCATAGGTCTTCTTCAGCTCCTCTAAAATATCCAGTCCCTCTATGATACCCGTATGCAGGTTTTCTTCCACCGGATTGAAGGATACCAGAATATTTCCGCTAAGATTCTGAACCTGCCCGCACATTTCTTTTAAAATGCCGAGAAAAACCGCATCGCCGCTCTTCATATCGCAGCTCCCTCTTCCAAACAGATAATTGCCGGATTCCAGATCCTCTCTTACCTCCGGTGCCAGATCCAAGCCCGCCAGCGCCTCCATTAATTCATCCGGTTTGCATGCAAATGGCTTTAGTGCGCCATATTCCTCAATTCCTACGGTATCCGTATGCCCGTGAAACAGCAGCGTTCTTTTCTTTCTTTCTTTTTCTCCGATCAATAACGCCATTACATTTCGGCGGTGAAGCGGATCATCCTTTAATTCTCTCACGATTACCTGATCAGGATGCCTCTTGAAATAGGGAATCTCTCTTATATATGCTTCCATAAACAAACCGATTTCCCGCTCCCCATCCGTGGTATTAACACTATTGATATTTACCAGCTCCTTTGTGAGCATCAGCATATCTTCATTGATCAAACGATATCTCCCCTTTCTTTTTCCAGAATGTAAAAAAGGCCTCTACGATTTCGTAGAAGCCTCTTTGCTTTATAGTTCTGTGTACTGTATACATTTTTAACATACTTTTTTACACTTGTCAACTATAAATCTTTATTTTTTTGTTGCATTACCAAGAAATTATGTAGTAAAATATTTTTAATATAAATGTGTACAGAATACAGAGAGGATATTTTATGAAACTACAACCCATTCAAAAAACGCTCACCTTGAAAGAACAAGCTTATAATTCTATAAAAGAAGCCATATTGCTAAATAAATTAGAGCCGGGTACACCGTTGACGGAAGAACAGCTTAGCGCTACTCTGTCCATAAGCCGTACCCCCATCCGTTCCGCCCTGCAGCAGCTCGTATATGAAAAGCTTGCCGCTTGCGATGTAACGGGACATATCTATGTGTCTACCATTACTCAGAAGGACGTGGACGACATCACCGTTATGAGGTCTAATCTGGAGCCTCTTGGAATCGAACTTATTTCCTTTCCCATCGCCGCAGAAAAACTACATAAAATAAAGGAGATTCAAAAGGCCCAGAGCGAATTGGTCGAAAAGCATTCGGAAGATAATTATCAATATGCCCTTCTCGATACTATGTTCCATAACGAAATAGCTCATTTGTGCGACAACTCTATTTTAGTGGAAACAATAGAAAATCTGGGGCCCATTATGATAAGAATCAATATCTTATCCGGAACCTTACCTCCCTATAAGGAAAACGCTATAGAAGAGCACGCCTCTATTATCCGCTTTCTGGAAAATAATCAAAAAGATTTTGCCGTGTTAGCCATGCGGGAGCATGTAAAAAAGGTAGGGGAGCGCATTATAACTACGCTTAGCTAATATTTATTATTTTATATTTCTATGACCTTTTAGGCATTCTCCTTCATACTAGTCGCCCTTTCAGCGATATTCTTGCTGAAGTTGATAACATCGTGGTCATAGCTTTCATTCATCAGTTTTGACTGAATGAGGAAATCAGCGGTCGCTTTATTATTCGCGATTGGTATATCGTACACCTGGGCGATTCTGAGCAAAGCCTTGACATCAGGATCATGAGGCGCCGCTGTCAGCGGATCCGAGAAGAATATTACAAAATCGATCCTTCCTTCTACGATCTTCGCGCCTATCTGTTGGTCTCCTCCTAACGGGCCGCTGTTATATCCTCTTACGGGAAGCCCGGTGCTGTCCGTGATCATATGGGCCGTCGTTCCCGTTCCGCAAAGGAAGTGCCCCTTTAATATCTCCCTGTTATCCTGACACCATTTGATCAAATCGGCCTTTTTGGCATCATGAGCAATCAGTGCGATATTTTTCTGTTTCCCAATTGTAAGTGTGATAAAGTCTTTTTCCATGCAATTCGTTTCTCCTTACTTTACGTATGATTTTAAGCATTTGTAAGTATCAAAAATATTCTTGAACTTTTAGGCTGTGTTTTCCTATAGCCTTCCATTTTGTATTATAGCAGACTTTTTGAATTTTTTCATTTAATTCCGAATCATAGATTTTTAAATATTTTTTTTGTTCCAATAGCGATTCCGAGAGATATCGTCCCCGCAAGCAGCACTACCGCATGCTCAAAGCCTTTCCAGCTTTCAAAAAGAATACCGTAGAAGGCACTGCCTATCGGCTGCGCACACATGGAAGCCGTAAGAATTAACGCAATTACCTTACCAACAATACCAGGCGGCGTTTCCGCTTGGACAAAGGAAAGCATTTGTACCGTGAACATGGTGGAAATTGCCATAAGAATAAAACAGCATGTGCTTATCACTATGTAGTTTACAATATCAGAGGAACTAGTTGCCAGGGATATTCCGATAGGGAAAACGCAGACGGCACATGCCAGCAGCAAATGTCCGGCTTTTTTAACAGCCAGCCTTTTTGCGAAAATTCCCGTGAGGATCCCTCCCGCGATTCCCCCGGCTGCCAGCGCACCTTCCGCAAATCCATAGAGCCTATTCGCCTGCTCAGGGGAAAAGCTAAGTACCTCCGTAATCAGGTAGGGCAAACCTACGATAATCATTGCCGACATAAAAAGATTGATCGCACAAACCACAAGCAGAACCCTTCCGATAATAGGTTTCTCTTTTCGAATAAAGATAAGGCTCTCTGTAAAATCACATCTTGCAGTTTCCCATATGTTTTCTCCGCGCTCTCTCTTTTCAAAGGGAATCACGATAAAAATCTCCATAACCGCTGCAAGCAGAAAGCAGGCAAAGCAAAGTATAAGTACCGTCTTAAGGCCATATATGCTATATAAAATACCACCCAATACCGGTCCCAGCAAAGAGGAAAGTGAACTGATGGAATTGATAATAGAATTCGCTGTCATGAGTTTATCCTTGCCAACTAATGCAGGAACGCTGGCTTGAACCGACGGCTGATAAAATCCGGCAATACCATATAAGAGCATAAGCATACCTCCGATCAAAAGGATGATATTTGCCCTACCCATACTTAAAAAGAATATCAATATAAGCGCCGAAGTAAGAAAGTCCAATATGACCATGATATTTCGTTTATTCACTCGGTCTGCGATAATACCTCCTGCCGGCGAGAGAAGGATTGCCGGAATAAAGGCACAAGCGGTAACCGTTCCGTAAAGCGCGGAAGAACCAGTTTGATTCAGCAGATATAAAGGCAGGGCGAACCTAAGGGCAGCATTGCCGAATAGGGAGATAATCTGCCCCACCGCTACCAAAGTAAAATCCTTAGAAAATAACTTTTCATTCATAATTTCAATCTCCTTATAATACCGAACGTCGGTATGTATATTTATAAAAAGCAGGTGTCAAAACGTCTGTTATAAATATATTTCTGTCCATATATCTAAAACAAAAGAAACGACTGCGTCAATCTATTTACTATCCTGATAAATCTGTGCCAGCTCCTGCAGCCTATTTATCATTTCGTCATCCAAAACATCCAGTCCAAAGCCGCGCAGCATTTGATCGAACACCATGAGCTTTCTATAACACTCCTCGGGTGTATTGTTAAAAATCATAGGATTGAGCCAGAAATTAGCGGCCAGCACTATCAGCTCAGAAAGCTCCGCGGAATATTGTGTCTGAATCGAGCCATCCGCTATCCCCTGCTCAACGATTGG